>CAZLKI010000130.1:0-8240 GCA_964560035.1 uncultured Synechococcus sp. | reverse complement strand
TTGCTAAATTCTTAGATGAATTAGAGTGGTATGAAGAAGCTTTGCAGCGTCAAAGGAAAGATAAGGGAACACCTTTTTAGATTTTTAGATAGTCTCTTAAAGTAGTTTTTAGTTAGCCCGTTCCCATAATCGTTTGATTTCAGATAGGACTTCGGTATTAGGAGATTCTGCCGTTTGGACATTTGGTTTTAGTTCGACTCCGGGGATATTTTGATTCCAAGGGCTATTGGGCACAGTTTTTAGATCTAGATTGCCAGCCACAGGACGAAAACCAAATTGGACGAAGATTACCTGTTGTTCGGGTTGCAAAAGAAAATCTATGAATTTACGTCCTGCTTCGGCTTGACTACTATCGATATTACGTTTGGCGATCGCCGCAGTAGAGACTGTCTCAAAGGTGGGAGTGAGATAATAAATTTGATAGGGCTTACCTTGGGAAGTAGCGGACTGTTGCCAGCGATGTAAAGCAATGCTCTCATAGACAATACCGACATCGGCATCGTTAGGTCCGCGCGTAATAAATTCTTTGAGTAAAATATCGGTCGAAGCTGGCGGCTGATAGATCGATCGCTTTGCCAAACTGAATAATGAGGTGAGATTGGAGTTACTTAGACTGGTAGATGTGATGTTGCCTCCCAATTTTGATTGCGCCCATAGTGTCAACGCTAACTGTCCGCTATTCGATCGCGTTGGATCGGTTGTGACAAAATCAAAACTACCCCAGTTGGGATTCCCACCAATCGCTCCCCAATTACCTGCTTGCATTGCTCGTTCTAGCCGACTCCAATCAAAACTACCATTGGGAAATAGAACTTTGCCGCGATCGCTCCACGCGATTCCAACTAGCATAGTTTTAACAATAGGCATGGGGGTCTCGTAAAAAGCATTATCACCATTTTGAGCTTGCCAACGGGTTTGGAGTTCTTTTAAGATCTCGCCATTAGCAGGAATTAAAACTGTAGGAGTGAAATCAGAATTTTTATCATCTATATAGCGATTGGCAATATCTTGAGAGCCTTGGAACTTTAATTGGAGTTCAATATTGGGATAAGCCTGTTTGAATTTTTGTTCTAAAGCTTCAAGTGGTTCTTTGAGTTCGGTGCCACTCACTACAACAATTTTTTTGATTAAACCGGGAATTGGGATTAAAGCGATCGCTACGGCAACCACAGCAATTCCTGTAGAAATTATCAGATTTAGGCGTTTCTGATTTTTATTTAGAGGCGTAGTGCTAAAAATAGTTCTAAAAGTTGAAGTCATAGCGTTTTTTAACTAGGAAGTATCTAATCGTATTATCCAATTTTCGCAGCAAAAAAAACCTCATGCCACTGACATAAGGATATAACTTAAGGGTAAAAATAAAAGTCTAGAAAAGCGATCGCCCTAACCAGCACAAATTAAGACAACCGATCGAACCGATCGAATCTTTTATAGCAATTCTCCGCATCGTAGACGTGACATTCCGAGCTAATCCGATCCATCAATTCCCAATTAAAATTAGTTTCGTAAAGATATTCACCCCAATTTTGCTTGAGAGATTCATGCGCCATTCGGAGATTATAAGAAGGAATACCTGTAGAAATATGGTGGGGAATATGCACGTTAATGTGATGACACAGAAGCTCTACCCATAGCGGATATTCACAGTGCACCGTACCCGTAAGTTGGTCTTGGGCGGCATTCCATTGCTCTTTATACTTAAACGGAATATCTGGCATGGTGTGATGCACAATTGTAAAGGTACTCATCCAAAAGTGATAAACCAACCAAGGCATGAGGAAAAAGTTAATCCAGCCAAAAATTCCACCTACAAGAATCATTAATGGGAAAGCGATCGCCCCGTAGGCAATGACCAAACCTGCGGAAAATATCACCTGCCGTCTTTGTTTCTCAGGATAAAGACTGGGATTAAAGTGTAAATTTGCCCAGTGCAGAATTGAACCCAGCCACCAGAATTTACCTCGAATAAAGCGATATACGGCGCGAATTAGGGGCGTGACTTCTGCGTATAACTCAGAGGTAAACGGATACCAAGCATTATCTTCATCCATTTTATTGGTATGTAAATGATGGTGATCGTGCTTGAGCCGCCACGGATGAAACGGGAAGATTAGAGGTAAAAACACTAAATGTCCTACCAAATTATTAACCCAGTTGCGGTTAGAAAAAGAACGATGTCCGCAATCATGACCAATGACAAAAAAGCCTGTAAGGGCAGTACCTGTATAAATCCATGCAAAGGGCAGAAGATACCACGGCGAAAATACTAAGCTTACATAGCCCAGAGCCACTGCAACAACGCTAAATAACAAACCAGACCAAGCCTTAAAATTATTCTTGGTAAAACATTCGGGCGGTAAAGTTTTAATAATGGAGCGGAGAGTAGTACCTTCGGGAACGACTTTTTGTATTTTTAAGAGTTGAGGCTCTGAAGTGGCGATCATTAATTTGAACTCCCAACTTGACTTAAACGACCGAGGCTTTGGAGTTGACCTAGTAAGGTATCAATATCAAACTCAAGTTCTAAAAACTCTGCTTGAACCCTGACTTGATAAATAGCTATGTATGTGGTGAGGCTTTGAAGCGGTTTTGCTTGAGTCTCTTTTGAGGAATCAGTTTCTTGCGTCATGCTAACTATTAGTTTTGTAACCGCTAAGTATTGTAGCTTAATTTATATTTAGTTTTGTTACATATTAAATTTTTCAGCATTAGGGTAGACGACCGATTAGATTTTGTATGCTGTGCATCTCTTAAGCTAACCGATCGGGATCGATGCCTTGGGCTCTTAAAATTGCTTCCAATCTTGCTACTTCTTGCTCGGCTTGTTCCTTTCCCATCCGTTCTCGATCTTCGGGTAAGGGAATAAGTGTTCCATCAGCCGTAAACCAGCGCAATTGATTTTGATGGGTTCCCAAATATAGCTGCAATTGATCGCTCCATAGGTATCCTGTTTCTGTGGGAGCGATCGCTTGATACTGACCATCTACCAAATGAAAGCCTTCAAACTCAAATGTCTCTGGATGAAACCAAAAGTAATTCGGTACGCGCCAAACATCTTGATATAACTGCTTTTTTGTGCCTCTATCTACCTTTGCTGTAGAGCTTGATAATAGTTCAATTACTAGATTCGGATACTTGCCTCCTTCTTCCCAAACCATCCAACTGCGACGATCTTTTTTCTCCGTATCCATCACCACAAACACATCAGGTCCACGAAAATCTCTTGATTTGATCTTTTGAGCGTTGTAATAAACCGTCAAGTTGCCAGAAATATAAAAATCTGGGCGATCGCGCCACCAATATTCTAATAATCGGATTAATAGATCGATTTGACGGCGGTGATAATCTGTTTCCAAGGGTGGCTCATCGCTATATAAATTTGCGGGTGGGTAGATAATCTCATCATCAAAATCTTCTTCAGTAATTTCATCAACGATCTCTATACTCGTCTCATCAGTATCTTTAATAATAGATGGCAATTTGACGTTAATAAGAACCATATTTACTCCTTAATTATCGGTATTTAGGATAGTTAGTTAGGGTTGATGCCTTGCGATCGCAAAATAGCTTCTAACTTATCTGCTCTTTCCTCTGCACTCGGAATTAGTTCCCCCTCAGCCGTAAACCAGCGCAATTGATTTTGATGGATTCCTAAATATAGCTCTAATTGATCGCTCCATAGGTATCCTGTTTCTGTGGGAGCGATCGCCTGATAATGCCCATCAACTAAATGAAAGCCTTCAAACTCAAATGTCTCTGGATGAAACCAAAAGTAATTCGGTACGCGCCAAACATCTTGATATAACTGCTTTTTTGTGCCTCTATCTACCTTTGCTGTAGAGCTTGATAATAGTTCAATTACTAGATTCGGATACTTGCCTCCTTCTTCCCAAACCATCCAACTGCGACGATCTTTTTTCTCCGTATCCATCACCACAAATACGTCAGGTCCGCGAAAATCTCTTGATTTTATCTTTTGAGCGTTGTAATAAACTGTCAAGTTGCCAGAAATATAAAAATCTGGGCGATCACGCCACCAATATTTCAGGAGGCGAATTAATAAGTCAATCTGTTCTCGGTGATAATCTGTTTCCAAGGGTGGCTCATCGCTATATAAATTTGTGGGTGGGTAGATAATCTCATCATCAAAATCTTCAGAGATTTCATTAATAATTTCACTAACTTCTTCACTGATTTCTTCAATGGTTTCTTTAATGACAGATGGTGTTTCGATATTAATAAGAACCATACCGTACTCCAGTAAAACTTGATTTAGTATAGCTTATACGAATTTAACTGTAGATTGATTTAATGAGAAGAGTATAGGAATTAATAATCTTGGCATCTAATCAACTCCACAAATACCACTGCTTCCTCTTTTGTCCGAATTCTACCGTCTAAAGTGGCATTGCGTACTTGGGATAAGATATTACCCATAATTTTACCTTCGGGGCAGCCCATAATTTTTAAGTCGCTACCAGTCAGTAGAGGTTTTAGCTGTTGCCATTTTGCAAAGTATGTCCACACTGTTCGCCTGTCGCCACGTTGAGATTTAACAGCAAGAATAATTAAAGCGATCGCCTGATATGTCCTTAACACCTTCACAATTTCACTAGGGAATTCACAAGCTTTTAGTTTTTGAGATAGTTGATTTAATTCCTGTGACTCTAAATAGGATAAGAGTAGTTTTTCCGCAGCTTCGGGAAATGTAATATCAGATTTAAGCCATTTCAGCGATCGCTTTAATCTTCTCAAGTGCAAGCTAAAGTCTGAGGGTAAATGTAGATCGGGATCGAGACAACGCAGTCCTCCTAAATCTTCGAGCCAATACAACATCATAGAAGCTTTATCATGAGCAAAAATATAGTGAAGTTCGGCTTTTAATCTGCTTCCACCAAGGCGATCGTGAAGTCTGCTAGATGTAACCGATCTAATCTCTACCTCGGTTTCAGGATCTAGCCAGAAGCCAAATCTCACCGCATACCTGACTGCTCTGAATATCCGCCGAGGGTCTTCGGCAAAACTCCCAGATCGAATTACTCTAATCTTTTGATTAATTAAATCTTGATGTCCTCCGAATAAATCGATTACTTCTATATTGCCAATTTCAAGAGCAAAAGCATTGATTGTAATGTCGCGGCGATAAAGGTCTCGATCTATGGAACTGGCTTGGACTTGGGGATTGGCTCCCGCATATTCATAGATTTCAGTACGGGCGGTGGCGATATCTAAGCTAAATTTTGGGCTAGATTCTGATTCAAAGGCTGACCATTCGATCGATGCTGTTTGAAATTTCTCATAGATTTGTAGTTTAGTTTCAGGAAAAGCTTTATGCAAAGCGATCGCCACTTCAATTCCCGACTTCGTTCCCCCATCTACGACCAAATCTACATCTAAAGGAGAGAATTCTGAACCATTGATTGCAGAGATCAAACCATCCCTAACCAATCCTCCCACCGCATATATCTTCCAACCTCGATCTTGAGTGATTTTAAGTGCTGTATTTAAGATGTGCGATCGCTCCGAATCAAAAAATTGCCATAGATCTAAATTCATCTTTTAAATTCATTTTTAGCGATTATGAACTCGTAGTAAATTTCTCGACACACCTCACAAATATCTCTACACCAGCACTTAGGGCAGTTTCATCAAAATCAAAGCGGGGATGATGGTGGGGATATGCTAGATCGAGATCGGGGTTGGCAGTGCCTAAAAAGAAGTAGCAACCGGGGACTTCCTGTAAAAAGAAAGACATATCCTCGCCGCCCATAGTTTGACATTCAGGCACAATCCCTGCGGGAGTTTCAACTACAGATTCAGCTACAGATCGGACTAAATCGGCGATCGCGCGATCGTTAATTACAGGAGGATAAAGTTTTTGATAATCTAATTCATACTTCGCACCCATACTTTCACAAACGCCAGCAATCACTTGTTCGATTCTTTGGGGCAGAAGATTTCCTAAAGCAGGATTAAAATATCTAACGGTGCCACTAATTCGGGCGGTATCGGCAATGACATTAGTTGTAGTCCCAGCATGAAACTGTCCCACGGTAACCACAGCCGAATCAAGAGGATCGACATTACGAGAGACAATAGTTTGGAGAGCATTAACCACCTGGGCGGCTACCAGTAAGGCATCTACAGTTTGATGAGGCATTGCCCCATGACCGCCCCGACCTAAAATTTTGCAATGAAAAAATTCTACGGCTGCCATTAAAGCTCCGCTTCGGACTCCCACCGTACCCAAGGGTAAATTATTCCAGAGGTGTAACCCAATCATGGCATCGACTTGAGGATTAGTTAAAACTCCTGCGGCGATCATAGGCTTAGCTCCACCAGGTCCTTCTTCGGCGGGTTGGAAGATAATCTTGATCGTTCCCTTAAGTTCATGACGATGTTGCCACAGATAATAGGCAGTACCGAGGGCGATCGCCACGTGACCATCATGACCGCAGGCGTGCATTAATCCATCAATTTGCGATCGATAGGAAACTATATTTTCTTCTTGAATGGGCAAGGCATCCATATCTGCCCGAATTGCCAGAACGGGATTAGAACCAAGTTCGCCCACAATAGTCGTCACAACCCCAGTCTGAGCCACCCCTGTTTCATGAGGAATGCCCCACTCAGATAATTTAGCGGCAATTAAAGTAGCGGTACGAGTTTCTTTAAATCCCAATTCGGGAAATCGGTGAAGCTCTCGCCGCCACTGCACTAGGTTAGACTGCAATCTTAAAATTTCAGACCTAATATTGAGTTTGGTAGAAACAGGAGTAGTAATCATTTTAGATGGTATTTTAAGCTGCTATAGAAACAGGACGTTTGACCACAACTTGATCGATCAGTCCGTAAGATTGTGCCTCGACTGCGGACATGAAGAAATCGCGATCGGTATCATTTTGAATTTGCTCTAGGGGGCGATCGGTATGAAATGCCATAAGCTCATTCAAACGATTTTTATGATAGAGAATTTCTTTTGCTTGAATTTCAATATCCGTTGCCTGTCCTTGCGCTCCGCCTAAAGGTTGGTGGATCATAATGCGGGTATGGGGTAAGGATAATCTTTTGCCTTTGGTACCACCTGTTAACAAAAATGCTCCCATACTGGCGGCTAAACCTACACAAATAGTAGATACATCAGGGCGGATATGTTGCATGGTGTCATAGATTGCCATACCTGCTGTGACTGAGCCACCAGGAGAATTGATATAGATAAAAACATCTTTTTCGGGGTCTTCCGCTTCAAGAAATAGTAACTGGGCTACCACTAGATTAGAAACGGTATCATCGATCGCGGTACCTAAGAACACGATTCGTTCCCGTAGTAAGCGTGAGAATATGTCAAAAGCGCGATCGCCACGACCAGACTGTTCAATAACGGTTGGAATCATATAATGAGAGAGATTTAGTGTGAAAGAAAATTCGTATAGGGCTATTCTAATCTAGATCTGTAGTGTAAAGATTTGGGGCTTCAGATTGGGTAATTTTTTTTACCAGAAACCACCTTATTCTTCCCTTAAATTTGCAAATAAGTTAGATATTCTTCGAGCTTAGAGTTTAATATTTTTACAACCAATGGAAAATCATCATGAAATGTAGCCCTAAAGAGGTTCCTAAATTTCCCTCCTATTGGATACCCAACGCTAAAGTCGGCAACGAACTCAGTCTTGCCAGCTCAAAAAATGCCCGAACCATATTTCAATTTCTTCTAAAAAAGAATACCGAATCCGTGAGAATTGTCGCTTTGTCTTTAGGTTTACCAACATTTAATTACATTGATGGCACTAATAAAGAATTAACCTTACCGATGGGAGTTGAGCAAGATATTTTCAAAGTATTTGATGAAGAAAGAAAAATATCTCCCAAAGATGTAAAAGTTATCGCATGGCTTGAGGGAGTCTTTATTGGAAACAAAAAGAACCCAATTATCAAGCAAAGTCAGGCAACAACTCCAGAAAATTCACCGATAATTGGAACGGACATACAATATCGTACTGGTAATTTACTGCTCGATCCCCTTAATTCGCAAGTACAAGATCAGCTAATTAGTATGGTTCAAAGCCTTGGAAGTCGTAATGATATCAATGCGATCGAGCTTGATGACCATTTTAGTATTCTCCCCGAGGATCAGGAAGATCCAAATAAGTTTATAAAGTTTCTAGCTCAAGTATTGGTAAAAGGTATCAGGTTCTTAAACAAACAAATAAAAAATGTCATTGCTCGACCCCCCCAAAGGA
>CAZLKI010000129.1:0-8336 GCA_964560035.1 uncultured Synechococcus sp. | reverse complement strand
GAACGAGGTGGCTCCGCAGCTATGGATTTAGATATGTATGATATTTAATTGTTGGAAAATTAATTAGTGCACTTTTAAGCCGATCGCAAATCTATAAATAACTCGATTAAATTTCCATACCTAGTTTAGTTTCTAGGTTACTTTTATCTAATATTTGTGTGGATATTTATCTGGATCTGGATGCTTGTCTGGATATTTGTAAGTAATTGCAAAGGTTTGAGTTTTTTAACTACCTTGTGCAGACGAAATAGCATATCATGCCATTAAATTCAATAATACCTGTAGTAATTATGGAACCTTTGCCCCCTTCAATTACGCCCTACCAGATGGACATTCTCCGAGTGGTCACAGCAATGGCATGGTCTGATGGTGAGCTAGAGCCAGATGAAATTACCGTGATGTTAGAGCAGTTTGCCCAACTGTTTGCCCCTGATGCAGATAAACGGCGATCGCTAATTCAAGAACTAAGAGAATATTTAGACCAAAATCTTCCGCTCGAACATAGTCTCAGTCGCTTGCGCCGCGATGAAGATCGGCATTTAGTGCTCAAGTTATCCTATCAAGTAATTCAAGCTAGTCGGCGTAAACCTGACGAACCTGCCATCAACCTTGATGAAGCCGCAGCTTACCAAAAATTAGTAAAACTCTTAGATTTATCCGCAACCGATGTGGCAGCAATTGAAGCCGCTAGTAATTCTTTAGCCACAAAAAATCTAAGCATTTCAGATGTGGCAGCCCAATTACAGTCGTTAACTAGCGGTTAATATATTTAAGTCTAGCTCTTTAAGTTGACCTAATTAACGTATGTCGGATAAATCTGATTCTCAGCAAAGGATTCTGGCAATGCCTTTTTTTGCAGGCTTACCTGATGCTGCATCTGCAAGGGCAACGGCTCAAATTGTGACAAGAACCCATCCTGCCGAGCAGGTAATTTTGCTAGAAAATGATTGGGGCAATTCGGTGTACTTTATTGTAAGTGGTTGGGCAAAAATTCGTACCTATAATCTTGACGGGAAGGAAGTTACTTTAAATATTTTAGGAGCGGGAGAGATGTTTGGCGAAATGGCAGCTTTGGATCAAGTTCCGCGCTCTACGGATGTGATTACCCTTGTTGCAACTACGATCGCCTCTTTGCCTGCGGCTGATTTTGTCCATCTGATTGAAACTGAACCCGTTGCCGGAATACATTTAGCCCGACTATTGGCAAAACGCTTACGTCAAGTTAATCGCCGCCTCCGATTGCGAGAATCCGATAGTACTTCTAGAGTGGCAGATGTTTTATTATTTTTAGCCGAAGGACAGGGAACGATGGGAGTGATGGGCATGGAAATTCCGAACCTACCACATCGAGAACTTAGTAGTCTTAGTGGTTTAGCGAGAGAGACGGTGACTAGGGTTTTAGGGAAATTAGAGCGGAAGAATTTGATTCAAAGAGATGGCGATCGCGATGTATTGTGTATTGTCAGCCATGAGGGCTTAGAAAGTTTATTAGCTTAGGTTTTTTTTATGATAAATTTTGACTACGATTTGCTAGTAATTGGTGCGGGTGGTGGCGGTTTATCAGCTGCAAAACGAGCTGCTTTACATGGGGCAAAAGTTGCAATTATAGAGAGCGATCGCGTGGGTGGAACTTGTGTAATGCGTGGTTGTGCACCTAAAAAATTGATGGTGTATGCCTCTCATTTTTCTCGTCTTTATCGTGATGCCGAAAGTTATGGATGGTCGGCTGTTGATAGCATATTTAATTGGGGAAAACTCAGAGACACCGTACAAAAAGAAATATTGCATCAAAGTGAAGTACATATTAGTTCTTTAACAAAAAATAAGGTTCAGCTAATTTCGGGTTTTGCTCAGTTTATTGATGCTCATACGGTGGAAGTTAGTAATTTAAACGAAGGCGATCGCCAAGTTACAGCAAAAACCATTTTAATTGCCGTAGGTGGAGAACCGCTAAAACCAGATGCGACTGGAATAGAATATGCAATCACTTCAGAAAAGATGTTCTTATTACCCACATTTCCCCAACGCCTAGCAATAATCGGCGGTGGCTACGTTGGAGTTGAGTTTGCAGGGATTATGAATGGATTGGGGGCAGAAGTAACACTAACTATTTTGGATGAGTATATCCTTAGTGGGTTCGATCGCGATGTTCGTATAAATGTGCAGGAAGGCATAATCGAGCGTGGAATTAACCTTAAAACTAATGTCGATCCCACTTCATTCAAAATTACTAAAGTCAAAGATGAATTGACCATTACCTTTAGCGATTGCGATCGACAAAAACACAAATTCACAGTAGATGCGATCCTTGCGGCGACAGGACGTAAGCCAAATTTAAGTAAGCTGGGTTTAGAAAATGCAGGGGTGAAAGTTGGAGATGAGGCGATCGCGGTAAAAGCAGACAATAGTACGAGTCAATCTAATATTTATGCGGTTGGTGACTGTACAGATCGGATCAATCTTACTCCAGTAGCGATCGCCGAAGGTCGAGCCTTTGCTGATACTTTATATGGACACAAACCACGTTATATCAGCCATCGTTATATTCCCTCCGCCGTATTTTCTCAACCCGAAGCCGCAACAATTGGTTTAACGCAGGAGAAAGCTGAAGAACTCTATGGTGAGGCTGTCAAAATCTACAGTAATAAATTTTCTCCTATGTTTTATAGCCTTATAGATGCAAAACAAAAAACATTTATAAAGCTAATTACGATTGGTGAGGAGGAACGAATTGTAGGAATCCATATGGTTGGCAAAGATGCTGCCGAAATTATGCAAGGTATGGCAATTGTTATGACAATGGGCGGCTGTAAACGCGATCTGGATAATACTATGTCAATTCACCCCACAACTGCAGAAGAGTTTTTCACTTTGGACTAATGCTGTTTAAAAGCTAAAACTCTAGATCCTTATGTATGTGCAACCCAACCTATCAGGACAGGTAGCAGAAGAAATAACCCGAATGCAGGATTTACAACATTTTAATTGAAGATATTATTAAAAATAAAATCATACAGCCAACGTACAAATTTAGATCTCAAGACTATTGAGACTTGTAATTAATTAATTGAAGTAAGTCTATGAATATTGCTAATCAACTTGTTATTCTCAATCGTATTCGTAGACTTAGCTATTTAATGGACTCATCCTTTCGGATTCCTTTTGTAGGTTGGAAAGTTGGACTCGATCCTATTTTAGGAATTATTCCTGGGGCAGGTGACTTAATCAGCACGGCAGTTTCTATTTATATAATTTCTCTATCAGTACGTTTTAACTTACCAATTAGTAAGGTTATTCAGATGATCCTCAATGTTAGTATTGAAACATTATTAGGAACAGTACCAATTTTGGGTGATATTTTCGATGCTTATTACAAATCGAACATCCGAAATTTAGAGATTTTAGAAAAACACTTGAGTGAAATTTCTAACAACCTTGAACATGATAATTTGAACTTATCCAATGCCTCTCAGCCATTAAAACAGCTACATGATGTTCTTAATTATTAAAAATTTCACCCCTTTTAAATTCTTAAATAGGTAAATTCTTAAACAGGTTCTAAGTCCCAAAAGAGCGATCGCCTGCATCACCCAATCCCGGTACAATCCAACCTTGAGAGTTAACTACTTCATCAATCATGGCAGTATAAATTTGCACGGAGGGATATTTTTGGTTGATTTTTTGCAATGCTGGCGGGGCGCAGACCACATTAATAATCCGAATCAAGCTAGGATTAGCACCACATCCAGTTAATAAGTCTAGGGCGGAGATGATAGTTCCTCCAGTTGCCATCATTGGCTCCGTGATTAAAATTCGAGTCTGAGGTTGTAATTGCGGTGGCAGCTTATTAAGATATAAACTATTTTCTAAGGTTTCTTCATCTCTCACAAAACCCAGATGATAAATACTGGCAGTGGGAACTAGAGCTTGACAGCTTTCTAATAGCGTCAAACCTGCTCTTAAAATTGGGGCGATCGCTAAGGGAATAGAGGCATCGATAATTTCACCAGTAGCCACAGCTAAAGGAGTTTCTACATTTATAACTTGAGTTGGCAGCCAGTCTCTAATTGCCTCGTAGGTCAGCCATCTTCCTAGCTCCTGCATCGCAGTCCGAAATATAGGCACAGGAGTATGTTTATCTCTGGCGATCGTCAGCCAATGATCGATTAAGGGGTGCTTTTTGACGAAAACTTTAAGTTGTAGTGCCATCAATTCTAGCTCTCAAAATATATTAGTAAGCCAAAGTTTCTAAGGTCTCGCGCAGGTAGCTAGTTACCAATTCGTCTATAAGTCTTTGGTCGAGCAGCCTCTGATCTATCTTTTGCTCTATCTTTTGCTCTATCTTTTGATTTGGCTTTTGCTCGTTATTATTGGTCTCAACTAGACGCGATCGCTTCCATTTTTCAAAACCCGTACTTCCAGTGATGGCTTGTTTGAGATTGTCCCATGTCTCAGTATTTTTCACAGTATTTTTCTGAATATTTTGCTGTGGATTCATATTTAGCTCTCCTAGCTGACTCTTGACTGGTTCTTGACTAACTCTTGACTGATTCTTGACTGGCTCGTTACTATTTTAGTTGTTTAAATAGTTTTTAATAGTTGTTCAGGGATAATGTAAATATTACCATTTTTTTATTCCTTCCCTATAACTATGAATGAATCAGTAACCGAGCTACGCCCCAATTACGCCATTCCATCAGTATTAGCAGTGATCGGAATACCTTTATGGTTTCTTAAGTTTTGGGCGATCGCTTCAGTATTACTCTTATTGAGCCTGTTTTTAACGGTTCAGACGGCTACCCTACGCCTTGTTTTTAGCTCTACCGATTTAGATATCTATCGCAACAATAGTTTAATTCGTAAATTTCCTTATAAAGATTGGCAAAATTGGCAGATTTTTTGGTCTCCTATACCAATTCTGTTTTACTTTAAGGAAATTAAGAGCATCCACTTTTTACCGATTATTTTTAACGCTCAGACCTTAAAAGCTTGTCTCGAAGTAAATTGTGCTCCTAAGTTACAAGAATTTGTAGAAACTAAGGTTGATGCGCCGATCGATCCAATGATAGATTTGTTACGTTTGCAGCTTAAATCGGAAGAATATGGAGAACGGATGCAGGCTTTGGTAAAGAGTAGAAATTTATCTATTTCCGATCGCTTTGAATTTGTCTCTATAGGATCTAGCGATCGCAATACTCGAATTCGTTACGATGCAGTCAGTCAATTGGCAACTATTGGGAATCATGATTTAGATAAATCTTTAGAAATTTTGCGCGATCGCTTACTTAACGATCCTGAAATGGATGTCAAAGCGGCAGCAGCAGATGCAATTGGGGCTTTGAAACTCACATCGGCGTTTACAGATTTAGAAAAAGTATATAAAAGTACGAACGACTGGCTGATGCAGTTTAGTATTATTGCCGCCTTAGGAGAATTAGGAGATCTGCGGGGCTTTGAACTTTTAGCTGATGCTTTAGCAAATAATTCTAACGATTTAGTTAAAATTGCCGCGATTGGAGCCTTGGGAGAATTACGCGATCCGCGCAGCTTAGATTTATTATTGCCTCTAATTGATAACCCCGACTGGCAAGTTCGTCATCGTTTGGCTCAAGCTTTTGCAAATATTGGTACCGAGCAAGCGATCGCCGCACTCAAAAAACTGACAGAAGATCCTACAGAACAAGTTGCAGAAATTGCCAAAATATTAGTGTCTGGCTCTTAGGTAGACCTCATCATGATTAACGTTTTAGTCCAGATAGCCTTTGATAATCGACCTTATCCGATCTTCAATTTTAGAATTGATTTGTGTGGTATTTGTTCACGATATCCTCAAACTCTTTCGGGGCATTAATGATTCTAAGTTCCTGAAAATATTCTTTCGGCATAAATTTCTCTAGAATGGGCAAACATTCTTCCAAATCGTTTTTTCTGGTTCCAAAATTAGCCCCTGAAAGTAAGGAAAACCCAAAATCTGAGTAAAGCTTGATTGCCCGAAAACTAGATGGCTGTGTGTGCAGATAAACAGGATAATCACGCATTTCCAATTTCCGCATAATGATTGAAAGTAAAGCTCTGCCAATACCCTGCCCTTCGTACTCTTTTAAGACCTTGAACCATTGAATCGAATTGAATTCGTCGTACGCCTTCCAACTTAAGCAAGTGGCGATGGGTTTATCTTGCGTATCACATACAAACAAAGTTTTGGTAAAAAAGAGTTCTTCTTTTCCGCCATAAGTCGTGGTGAAATAATCGGACATGAACCCTTCATATTCTTTTGCCAGATCAGCAGAATCAAAGGGCATCGTTTTCCATGTGCCTAGCTCATCAGGTCTGCAACTTCTTATGAAATAACTGGCGGGCAATTCGGTGAGAGAATTACGATTCAATACCTCGCACATCATAAAGATATTTTTGTCTGGTATTTCTTCTTCTTTCATTACTCAACAATTCAGTTAATTCATCAAATAACTGGGAGTCTGTAATAGCCCTGCACGGTTATCGAAGGGGAAAAAGCGAAAGACGGCGCGACCGATGATATTTTGTTGTGGTAAAAATCCCCAGACATGAGAGTCGCTGCTATTATTGCGGTTGTCGCCCATCATCCAATAGGTATTTTCAGGAATTTTAATCGCAGAATTTAAAGGATCTTGTGGTAGATAATAGTTAATGGGTTCGGGAATATAAGGCTCGGTTAAAGCTTTGCCATTTACAAATACTTGCCCATCGTGAATGGAAATTAAATCGCCCGGCAGACCAATTACTCTTTTAATATAGGCTTTAGTGCTATCTTCAATTAATGGCGAGTTGGGAGGATAGAAAACTAAAATATCTCCGCGTTGTGGCGATCGCAAGAAGTTACTGACTTTTTCCACAATAATTCGGTCTTCGATTTGCAGGGTTGGCTCCATAGAACCAGAGGGAATATATCGAGGTTCGATCGCAAAGGTTCTAAGTACAACTGCCAAAAAAATAGCGATGATGATAGTACGGATATTTTCTTTTTGTCCTGAAAGCCAAGACCCCAAATTTTTCTGCTGTTCCAATTTATTCTATTATTTATTCTATTAACGAGTAGATTTATACTTTATGGATTTAAAAGATAGATTTAAAACTTAGATTTAAAGGATAGATTTAAAACTAGGATTAAAAGTCATTTGCCCAAAATTTTACTAACTTCTTGATTATCTTGTAATTAATTATAAATGACTGATGTATTGATTATTGGTGGTGGTGTAATTGGCTTGGCGATCGCTTTGGAATTATCACTATTAGGCGCAAAAGTTACAATTGTCGAACGAAATACCTGTGGACAATCAGCATCTTGGGCGGCAGCAGGAATGTTGGCACCTCAAGCCGAAAAATTATCAGGCGCATTATTAGATTTGGCGCTACATAGCCGATCGCTTTATCCCGATTGGATTAATAAATTGCAAAGCTTAACAGGTATGGAATGTGGCTATTGGCAATGTGGAATTTTATCGCCATACATGAATGAAGTTTTGATCTGGAAACTAAATCTGCATACTTTATCTGAATATCGCGATCGCCCTCAAGTTAAAGCCATTCAATCTGGACTAAATCATAATATTGCAGGAGGTTTATGGTTTGCTCAAGATGCTCAAGTTGACAACCGTTTACTTACCCAAACTTTAATTGCCGCCCTCAGATTGCTCTCCGTCCAAATTATAGAAGGCGTTAATGTTTATAGTATCGAAACCGATCGAAATCAAGTTACGCATTTAGCCACAAGTCACGGCAATTTACAAAGCGATCGCTATATTTTAGCAACGGGTGCATGGACTCAAGAATTAATGCCGTTACCAATTTCGCCGCGCAAAGGACAGATGCTATCGGTATTAGATCCTAATCGCAATCTCAAAACAGTTTTGTATGCCGAAGATATTTATATTGTGCCCCGTCAAGATGGCAGAATTATTATTGGCGCGACAGTTGAGGATGTTGGGTTTACATTGGGAAATACAGCCCAAGGTATTGCTAATTTACTTAATAATGCTATTCGGCTTTATCCTGCGATCGCTAATATGCTAATTCAATCGACATGGTGGGGTTTTCGTCCTCATGCCCCTGAAGAAATCCCGATTATTGAAATTAGTTCTAAGTTTAATAATTTACTTTTAGCAACTGGACATTATCGCAATGGGATCTTACTTGCACCTATTACGGCAAAAAATATTTGCGATCTAATTAAAATTAATTAAATAAACTAGAAAATAGTTTTCAATTCATAAGTTTTATCAATCGCAAGTAAATTAAATAAGATATAAGTCATTTCTAATTTATAAAAACTAAAATAATTTTAATATAGTGTCTTTACT
>CAZLKI010000128.1:1870-8359 GCA_964560035.1 uncultured Synechococcus sp. | reverse complement strand
GATCGGCTAACTCTGATGCTAGGTTTTGCAGTTCTCCTTTTAGATCGACTAAATTGGATATATCATCAAAATCAGGAATAGCGAGTTTAGCTTCCAAATCCGTTAACATCTCATTGATTTCTTGCTCAAACATTAATGTGGCTACGTCAATTTCAGCTTCGGGAATATCCTCGATCGCGAGGCTTTCGGCATTACTTAAATAGGTTTCTAAAGGGATAAAAATTTGGCGATCGAACTTTTCTAACCATACTTGGCTGATATCTTTACCTTGACGATTGATTAAAATAATTTCTCGAAGCAAGCCTACAGCATTTAATAAAAGTCGCTCGCTGTTAATATCAATTTCAGGGTGATTAGATTTAATAATTTTAAGGGAGTCTTCAAACCGATGGGCAGTTTCGCTAAGTTCGTGAAACTGCATAATTCCTGCTGCGCCTTTGAGCGAGTGGGCAGCGCGTAAAATCATATCCATCTGGTGCTTAAATGTGGATGATTGCGGGTCTATACCTATAAGTCCATCATCCATTGTGTCCACATATTCTTGAGCTTCTTCAAGAAACATCTGACGAATTTCTAGCTCTTCTTCATCAATTGCTCGATCGATCATAGGAATATATGACAATGGTTAACCCATCCTATTATTTTTCTATTACTTTTAGTAAGTATTTTTAGTAAGAATTTTGCGATGATTTTGTGACGACCTTTAAAAATGATAAAAAATAACTAAAAAAGTAACAATATTTTGAATCATTACCCGAATCATTACCTTTCAAGATTAACGACCTAAAAGCTTAACTAAACCAATACCGCCAAAATATAGCCCTCCCACAGCACCAGCCAAGAGACTTTGAGTTAAAGGGTCGGTCGATGGGGTTAAAACTCCGCCCACTACTAAGGCACCTAAAATTACATAACGCCAACCCGATAACATTTGCTGAGACGACACAATACCCACTAAGCCCAACAAAGCTTGCACGATCGGAATTTGAAAAGCCAGACCAGTGCTAAACAGTAATAGCAATACAAACTCAAAATACAGATCGATCGACCATAACTGCTCCACCACATTTGCGCCATAGGTGATAAAGAAATTCAAAGCGGCTGGGATTAAAGCAACATAGGCAAAAGCAATACCAGCAATAAATAAAATGCTAGAGCCAAACACAATCGGGGCGACAAATTTTTTCTCTCTTTGGGTCAAACCTGGTAAAACAAAACTGACAATTTGATACAAAATCATTGGGGCTGCCACTACTAAGCCACTATATCCCGCAACTTTAATCGATACAAAAAAATACTCCCCCGGTGAAAGTTGGAGGAATTTGACACCTTGAGCGGGAATTTCTAAAAAGTAGACAATTTTATTTACAAATACAAAACAGCCGATAATTCCTACTATAACTGCGGCGATCGCATAAAAAATTCTGGTGCGGAGTTCGGCTAAATGATCCAAAAGCGGCATCTCTACCTCATTTGAGATCTCATCAGTAGATGCCGTAGTTATATCATTAACTATATCTGTATCGTTTTCTATATCTTTGTCTATCAAGGGTTCAATCATAGTAGGCAGCAAAGGAATACACTTTAATCAATCCTATCCTAATTTTTAAACCTCATATACGATCTTAAACATGGCGTGAATTATTTTGTTGATGCCTAATTTATTCTCAATATTTAATCTTGCTAATCTCCTTCCTGGTTTTTGAGACCTAGCAAAAGTAGAATTGCGCTTTTTTAAAAGTTTATAAAAAAGCTAAAGGGTAGACTCAGTTAGAGATTCCACCCCCCTTTTAATTAACTTAATTAACTTGACTATGCCTAAACCATGACTAAAAAATTAAACAAATTAAATCTTAGTTATTACAGGCAGGATCGGTTGTACTAGGAGTAGCATCAGGATAGAAGGTACGAATCCCGTTATTTCTTCTTACAAATACTATCTTGAATGACTTGCCATCATCGGTAATAGGTAAGATACAGGCAGTACTTGTGGTAGAAGTCGTAGGATTTCTCTTAAATGCGTACGACCCAACCCGCAAGATCTCTTCAGCGTTAAGAGTATAGCCATAACCCTTAATTGTGGATTGTGAGGTGCTACTGCCTACTACCATTTTTACACCCATCGTATAAACCGAGCCTGCAATAACTTCTTCATTGCTGAGATTATTGGTCAAACGTCCAGCTAAACCCTTATTTTGCAATTCCACATAACGTCCGAAAAAGTGCAATCCGCCAATCGATCCACCTGCTACGGGTTCCCCGCACATAATATGATCGAAGCCTTTAATGTTAAACCAATTATTAGTTAATTCATTTAAGAAATCAGAAGTGGAGCTAATGGGCGAGACCGCCGCTTTAATGTTTGCCAAAACTGTAGGATTAGCATTCATCATGGCTTTAAACTCAGTGGTGCTGACTACTTTACCGGGGGCACCGCAAAGATTGACAACCGCAGTATCAAAAGCATTTAAAGTAGGAGCTATAGGCGTAACATCAGCAGGGCTACCAAATTTTAAGCCAGATACAGGATTATTGATATTATCAAAGAAGGCTACCGTACCAGAGGGTAATGTGCCACCTGTATTACCACCAACATTGACAGTGCCATAGGTACCGCAGGATAGAGCTACCCAGCGATCGCCTACGTTGGGAACGGTAATTCGAGAATGAGTACCACCAGGGATTTTATTTTCACCTAAAGCTACATAACCTCTATTTACAGTTAGTGCCACAGGACTGCTACCACTAAGAGAAGTAGTGGCGTTACAAGGTTTGGTAACAGTAAAAGTCTTAGGCGAAGGGAAGAAGGTTTGAGCGTAAACGGCATCAGCTACCTGAACGGACAGACCAACACCCAGTAATATAATAAAGGCAACGCTGGATACTACCAACTTAGATGGCAATTTAGAGGAATTGTACATGAGTTAGGAAATTAAAGTAATTAGATAAACTTGGCATCACGTATCCTATGGCTAATCTTCAAAAAAAGCAGTCAAGAGCAGGTAAAGATATGATTATGAATTAGTTTAATTTATGTGCTCTTGAATACACTTATCCAGAATCGAAACAGAATCAAACCGATGAAATCAACTAAAACTTAGTTACTTAAGTTAATTAGTAACTTTTAAGTATAGATAGTGGGTAAAATTGTTGAGCCAAATGGTACAAAGATTATAAATTAGTAATATGCGTGTAATGTCATCACCAATTTGTTTACCAATCTGTTTTAAATACAAAAACTTCTGTCATGGCAAATGAAGAACAACTAAACTTAATTAAACAGGGTGTTCATGTCTGGAATAACTGGCGATCTGAGGTTTTTCGTACAAAAATTGACTTAGCAAATGCCGACCTTAGCGCAACTACTTTAAGTTCTATTAATCTGAGCTTGGCAAATCTGAGATGTATTAACTTGAGTCGAGCCAATTTGAGTAAAGCTAATTTAAGTGGTGCCATTTTAGGAAAAGCTAATCTCTCCGAAGCCAGTCTAATTAATGCCAATTTGAGTATGGCAAACTTTATCATGGCAGATTTGAGTGGTGCCTATTTAAGCGAATCTAACTTAACTAGGGCAAATTTAGGTAATGCTGTGGCGATCGCCGCCAACTTTATTATGGCTAATCTGACGGGAGCTTATTTTAGCGAATCTAATTTTACTCGTGCCAACTTGAGCAATGCTAATTTAACTGAAGCAATTTTGGTTAAAACTAATCTCAGTGCTTCTTATTTGACTAAAACTAATTTTACTTCTGCCAATCTGAGTATGTCCGATCTAAGTGAAGCAGATCTGAGCGGAGCAAATATGCACCTTGCTGACTTGAGTATGGCAAATTTAATCAATGCTAACCTCACAGGAGCTATTCTTACTGATGTCGATCTCAGACAAGCCGATCTTACAGGTGCCTACTTAAACACTGCCAATTTAACTGGGGCAGATCTGAGCATGGCAACCCTTACTAATGCCAACCTCAATCAAGCCGATCTACGCGAGGCAAATTTAGATCGAGCTTATGCTACCGATGTCAACCTAAGCGAAGCTTATCTTAGTAATGCCAATCTTACGGGTACGATTTTAACTGGGGCTAACTTAGCTTCCGCCTATATTGGTAATGCCGATCTGACAGGGGCAATTTTAACGGGAGCGGATTTAACGGGAGCGATTTTAATTGGTGCCAATTTAACTAGAGCTAACTTTAGCGGTTCTAAGCTCGATGGGGTAGACTTTACTGGGGCAATAATGCCCAATGGGAAACCTTTTGTTCCGAAGCAACCCACTTCTTAAATATTATAGGAACTTTTGTAGGAGTTTTTAGATGCCTTCCGAAGCTAAATTAGCAAAACCCAAACAATTAATTATTGAAGCTGGTCGCTCCGAGCAACAATATTGGCAAGATCTGTGGCAATATCGCGAGCTCTTTTATTTTTTGGCTTGGCGGGATATTTTAGTACGCTATAAGCAGACTGAGATCGGGATTGCTTGGGCATTAATTCGCCCCTTTTTGACGATGGTAGTTTTTACCTTCATATTTAGTGGGTTAGCAAAATTGCCATCAGGCGGCACTCCATATCCAATCTTGGTATTTTCCGCTATGTTGCCTTGGCAGCTATTTTCTAATTCGCTTTCGGAGTGCAGTAATAGCTTAGTTGCCAATGCCAATTTATTATCAAAGGTTTATTTTCCGCGTTTAATTGTGCCGACTAGCGCGATCGTGGTGAGCTTTGTGGATTTTATGGTGTCGGGAATAATTTTGATTGGGCTGATGGCTTGGTATAACTTTGTGCCGACTTGGCGGATTTTATTTTTGCCAATATTTATTATATTTGCCTGTTTAGCCTCAATGGGAGCGGGTTTATGGCTGGCGGCACTGACTGTTAAGTATCGAGATTTTCGTTATATTGTGCCCTTTATCGTGCAGTTTGGTTTGTATATTTCGCCCGTGGGCTTTAGCAGCAGTATAGTTCCGACCGAGTGGCAGTTATTGTATTCGCTCAATCCGATGGTGGGGGTAATTGATGGATTTCGGTGGGCAATTTTAAGCAGCGATACAAAGTTAAACCTTTTGGGATTGGGGATATCCGTAGCGATCGTCGCGGTGTTGCTAGTTAGTGGAATTTGGTACTTTCGCAAAGTTGAGCGCACATTTGCCGATGTAATTTAATTAAGATATCTAACTCAAGATGGATATGTGATTTGGATCGCGCTTGAAATAAAACCAGATCGCTTTACCAGTAATAGGAAATTAAGGTTTTAGATTACTTGCTGGGGTTATTTATAAAATTTATTAAATTATTGCCCGAGCAATCGAGATGTTTTGTATTTAACAATTCCTGCATCCAAACTGGCATATCTGTGAAAAGTGATCTTTGTCCAAGTTGATGTGTGATTTGGGCGTAATTTGTGCGTGATTTGTAATGCGATCGCTGGTCAAACAAACTTTAGGAATAACTTATGGATAACATTTGGGTCGGGGGGAGCAGTCTTAGCGGCAAGAGCGGTTATTTAGTCGAGCAGTTTAGTCTTTTAGCCAGATCTAGATCTCATAAATCAGTGGGTAAATTAGAAAATAATTCAGTTTTACTATTTTCAGTAGATGCCGAAGCTCGGAAAAAGTTAAGCGATCGCATGTTTTTAGCCACTGACACCAGATCGTTTACCGCCGTTACGCCCTTGAGTTTCTTTCGCAATGAAGTCATCCTATTTTTCCCTTTATTAATTGCCAAGCTCAATCTTCAGGCACAGTTTCCGATCTTATTACGAGTTGAAAACGAACAGGAATTAGCCACAAATCTATGGTCAGAGAGATTTAATCGCAATCTTAAGATGGATGGGGTCAGTAATATCCGTCTCGTGCGGCGCATTCTCGATCTATTTTTACTAGCTGCCTATGGTAACAAGAACTTAGAAGATCTGCCCCAGATCCTAAAAGATTCCTTGAAAGAATCTAATCAAGGATCTAGCGAAATATATGGGGATAGCGATCGCTCTACCGAACTTTGGGATGAAATCGGAATGGCACTGATCGATTGGCGCGAATTTTGTTGGCAGCGAGGATTACTAACCTACGGCATTATTACCGAATTATTTGGTAGGTATTTGTTACCCGATCCCAAGTATCAAGCCAGTTTGAAAAACCGCTTCCAATACTTACTTATGGATGATGTGGATGAATATCCAGCGATCGCCTGCGAGTTGAGTCTAATCATGCTAAATCAGGGTGCAACTGGTATTTTTACTTTTAATCCCAATGGTGCCGCACGCTTAGGTTTGGGTGCCGATCCAGAATATTGGCAGGTACAAGTAGAAAGTATTTGCACGTTAGTTTCCCTTCCGCCAAAGCCAAATCCCTTAGCCGAGTCATCCTTAGAAACCATATTAGATATAGCTTTAAATGACGATCCTTTTTATATTCCAGATATTCCCGATCGCCAAATAATAGATCTACAACCCGAAGGATTTATTAGTTTAGAAACTCGGTCTAGGGGAAGTCT
>CAZLKI010000128.1:0-1770 GCA_964560035.1 uncultured Synechococcus sp. | reverse complement strand
TAGATCTACAACCCGAAGGATTTATTAGTTTAGAAACTCGGTCTAGGGGAAGTCTTTTACGGACAGTAGCTGAAGTTATAGCCAAAGCGATCGCTGCTAAAGAGATAGAACCCAAAGATATTGCGATCGTTGCCCCCGGACTCGATAACATTGCCAGCTATGCCCTGCGCGAAATTCTCACCAAAAAAGATATTCCGATTATTTCCCTCAGCGATCAACATCCTTTATCTAACTCGGCTCAGGTGCGATCTCTTTTGACTTTATTAACCCTCGTCTATTCGCACTTGGGGCATCTAGTAACTAGAGATCAAATCGCCGAAATGCTGGTAAATCTCGATCCCGCGATCGATCCAGTCAGGGCAGGAATGTTAAGCGATCGCTGTTTTGTGCCGCATATTTCCGAACCAAACCTATTACCCAGCTACACGTTTAATGAATGGCATAGATTAGGATATGAAACTACCAATGCCTACGAGCAAATTCTGAATTGGATTACGCCTTCATTGCGATCGCTTCCAACTCTACTTTTATTAGATCGAGCTATTCAAAGATTTCTCGTTCCCCAAAAACTCGGTTACGAACAACTCTCCAATCTGCAAGCATTACTCGAAACCGCTCAATATTATTGGCAAATTGGCTATCGCTTAGGCTGGCAAGAACGCCAAATTTTAATAGGATTTATCAATCTAATCAGAACTGGCATTGTCACCGCAAATCCTCAAACTTCCAACATTGAAAACTCTGTCACTCTATCAACTATTTATCAATATCGCATGGCACATACTCAGCATCGTTGGCAATTTTGGTTAGATATAGGTTCACCTTTGTGGCTGCAAGGCGGGAGTGCGGCTTTATTTGGGGCTCCTATATTCCTTCAAGGTTGGATGCAAGGTTGGCACGGCGGAGTTTTAACATCGGATTACGAAAATGTTATGAATAGACAAAGACTACAACGACTTTTACAAGATTTACTCTATCGCGCTGACCAAACCGTATACTTGTGCTATAGCGAACTAAACACCGCAGGACAAGAACAATTCGGCGACTTAACTGCCCTAAAAGATCTTGCTAGCGTCACTATCAATTAATTTGAGATAAAATTGAGGCTCTGCTCGTGCAGTCTTGAAGGGCGGGATATGCCTGTTGTGTATATATGATGGAACATCTCGGCTGGCTTATCCACGGCACTAATATTTTCGATCTGTGGATTAAGATCCAAGGAACTACCTTACTATTAGCCCTACGGCGATGCAAGCCAAAAATCACCCCTAAAAATAGTTCCCTCAAATGATGAGCGTTACACAGGTAATGTTGACACTCTTATTGGTTGTAGCTTTTGAATCCATCATGCACGGCTTTACCTTGGAAATTTGGGAGAATGTGGGATAGAACTAAGCTAAAATTCAAGTAAGTCCAATTTATAACTTATCTATGACCAAGCTCCAGTTTTTTCTGGTTTCAAGTTTGATTACATCCAGTCTTTTACTCTTAGTTGGGAACCGAGATACTAATACTATTTTCCCGATCGCTTTAGTAATTGCTGTCTCTAGTCTTGCTAACCGCTATATGTCGGAAAATCTCTGGGATAAAGTTGCGATCTGGTCAAATAATGTTACTGGGCGCAAAATATTTAAAACTAAAATGAAACGGCTACCCCCATCCAAATCAAAACGGTTACGGTGAACTACCCTCGATAAATCGGGGGCTTCAAGCTTCAACAGCAACAGCCTTAGATACGGAAGATTTCCTTCCAACCCTTGGACTTACATT
>CAZLKI010000127.1:5602-8413 GCA_964560035.1 uncultured Synechococcus sp. | reverse complement strand
ATGATGTCGTAGTGAAAATTAACTTCATCAAAGTTAGTTGCACCGCGAATAGTAGCTACTAATATGGCAACGGATTGGTCGTTAGCGATCGCACCTTGGGCTAATTGACTTTCAATGATATCAATATCTTCGCTGTCTATAACCATCCGCCGAATGGTAACATCACCTGAAACTTTGGTTTGACAGGCAAGGCGAATATGGACTGGGATGTCTAACTTTTTAGCTAAGGCTCTTTCGGCACTAGAGGGAGAACTGCAATTTTGAATCCCATCTAAAATCATAATCCGACAGGTAGAGCAGTAAGCGTTGCCACCACAAACATGGGTATGATCGATACCATCCGCTAGTAATGCTTCTAAGACCGTATCCAATTCATTAATTTCTATATACCGTTGATCTGGTAGCGAGTTGATTTTTGCCATGATTTTAGACTTAATTTATTAATCGATGAACTTAATACGAAACACATAAAATTTTGGATGTTAATTATAGTTAGCGTTAAGAATATTTTTTTGGACTTACATAGCGCAAATTTGACTTTTAGATTTCGATAATATCTGAATATCTACTTGTCCTATCTTTAAGAAATTGCGATCGCATTACTAATTCACTTACGATCGCTTATTATGATAGAGATATATCTATATAGCTGAAAAGCACTACTATATTGAGGCAGGCAACACTCCATCAGTTAAAAGTTTTTGAGGCAGTTGCGCGGCATAACAGCTTTACAAGGGCAGCAGAGGAGCTATTTTTGACTCAGCCTACGGTTTCGATGCAGGTGAAGCAATTGGCAAAAGCTGTGGGACTGCCCTTATTTGAGCAAATTGGTAAGCGACTTTATCTCACAATTGCAGGTAAAGAACTATTTAGTACGTGTAAAGAATTATTTTATAAGCTCTCAGAGTTTGATAGCACGATCGCCAACTTAAAAGGTTTAAAACAAGGTACGCTCCGTCTTTCGGTAATTACGACCGCAAAGTATATAATTCCGCGCTTACTAGGACTATTTTCGCAACGCTATCCAGGCGTAGATATTTCCTTGAAGGTAACAAACCACGAAAGTATTTCCGAGCGGCTGCTAAATAACCAAGATGACCTCTATGTCATGAGTCAATTGCCCCAAGACTTTGATGTAAATGTCTATCCATTTCTGGAGAATCCCCTAGTAGTTTTAGCACCGCGATCGCATCCATTAGTAAAAGAAAAAAACATTCCCCTAAAGCGACTAGCAAACGAACTATTTATCATGCGAGAGCCGGGATCGGGGACAAGACAGGCAGTGCAAAAGCTATTTGAGGATCATGATATCAAGGTTAGGGTAAAGCTCGACTTGGGTAGTAACGAGGCTATTAAACAGGCGATCGCGGGAGGATTGGGTATATCAGTTTTATCGCGTCATACACTTGTATCGGAAAGTATGAATAGTGAGATTGTCGTTTTAGATGTGGAGCATTTCCCAATTCGGCGGCATTGGTATGTAGTTTATCCTACGGGCAAGCAGCTATCAATTGTGGCTAATACCTTTTTTGATTATCTACAGCATGAGGGCAAAGCGATCGCCGAGCAGACTTTTTTAAATAATCTTTAAAATCTCTAGAGAATCTCTGGAAAGCTGAAAAATAAGCTTTGGAATATTTGTTTAAACTTAACAGTGTAATTAATCTTAAAGTATGTACTTGAACACTTGTTGGTATTCTAGATTTAAGTAAACATTAAAAATTTTTTAGGATAAATCTAATGGCAGCTAGTTATTTACCCCCTATTCTCGTTTTAATCACAGGGCTCGTATTTCCTGCGGTGGCAATGACTTTTTTATTCTTGTATATTGAGCGCGAAGCTTAACAGTTAGGCTTGATAGTTAATAGATATATAAAATAAAAATCAAAAAATAATAAGCGCCAAGATTTGAACAGTCCTGACGCTTTTTTATATTTTTTTTAGTATTTTATTTATAGTGCAAATTGATTATTTCAATTAAATATTACTAAACTAAATTGCCGATCCCAGACCCACATAAGAGCCATAGAAAAATACACCCAATAAAGTAAGGATGCCAGTGCCAGCTACTGTTGCTACTACCCAGAGGGGAATACGTCCACCTTGTTGCATTTAAATAGTCTCCGTTGATTAGATTTTGATTGAGGTTTATTGAATTGAATTTTGATTTTAAAGAAAGCCTTTTCTAATTAAATTCTTTTAGCATCTTTAAATTAAAGAATTAGTTAAAGAAATAGCTAGAGAAAAGCAGCACAGTTACAAAGATTAGAAGTAAGCCAAGAAAGAGAGAAGTACGATTTAACTCTACGGGTTGGCTATTAGGATTTTTGTCAGCCATAATTAAGACCTCAATTATTTGAATTTTTATGTATGTTACTGATGAATCTACAGAATGTACAGATCGGTGTTTGACCTAAAGACCTAAACTTAACGACTAATAAATTGCATGGCTGTAATTGCCCCAAGGAAAAATACCGAAGGTACTCCCAAAGCATGAATAGTCAGCCAACGAACGGTGAAAACAGGGTATTGAACGGGAAGATTTGGATTGCTCATAATTTGATTTTAATTAAATAATTATTTTAAGTTTTTGCTAAATCTTTAAATAAAAAATTACTTGTTGTAATTAGGAATTTCTTGACCAGCATCGTAGCGATCGCGCAAAATTGGAGCTTCTTGGCGATCGTTAGTGTAGTACTCGTTAGGACGAGGGGTGCCAAAAATATCATAGGCTAGACCAGTTTGGACAAACAACCAACCTGCTAAAAACAATGCGGGGATTGTCAAACTGTGAATTAACCAGTAACGAAC
>CAZLKI010000127.1:0-5502 GCA_964560035.1 uncultured Synechococcus sp. | reverse complement strand
CCGATCGCCAAGTTAAATTTAAGCGCATCCGTCACATAATTTTTAGCTTGAATTACTGAATCTAGGGGGGATTTTCCTAATGCTAAATTTGCCGCGATCGCCGCAGATAGAGTACAGCCCGTACCGTGAGTATTTTTAGTGTCTATAACTTCGGTCTTTAATGTTTCCAGTTTTTTGCCATCAAACCAAACATCTATCGCTTTTAGTTCGCCTTCCATGCCTCCACCCTTAACTAATACTGCTTTTCCACCTAGCTTATAAATTTCTTGGGCGGCAATTTGCATATCTTGGAGAGTTTCAATATTTAAATTACTTAAAATTTCCGCTTCATAACGATTAGGCGTGACGATCGCAGCTTGGGGAATTAAGAGGTTTTTAAGGGTGGCGATCGCATTATCATTCATCAACTTAGCTCCTGCACGAGAAACCATGACAGGATCGACTACCAAATATTCTAACTGTGTTAACTGTAAGATTCTCATCTGCTCGGAAACCGCTTCAATAATTTCTTGGTTTAAAAGCATTCCCGTTTTGACTGCCTGCACGCCAATATCACTTACCACAGCTTGAATCTGAGCAATTACACTTTCGACCGATAGGGCATCGACTCGACTTACCCCAAGCGTATTTTGAGCCGTAATACAAGTTATGGCGCTGGTACCATGCACGCAATGAAAAGCAAAAGTTTTTAAATCTGCCTGAATTCCTGCGCCTCCCCCACTATCTGAACCCGCGATCGTCATTGCTGTAGGGATATTGCTCATGAAAAAATTAATTTGTAATTTTGAAAAATATTATTTTGGATTGAGGCGATCGCTTTCTACTTTAAAAAGATATGACCTAAAATCTAGAAAAGTTTCCCAAAACCGCATGAGTGTTAAATGTTTTTGCCGTAACTCCGAGAATCTTTGGGTTTTATATCCCTATAAATCTGGCGATCGCCTTGAGCTAAAATCCATAGACTTCACAACTGAAATCGAAAATCTTTACGAAGATGTGAATCTTACAGAATTTACGAGCGATCGCCTATTCATTCCTGAAAATTAACCAAACGCTCTATCCACCAAAAGCAAAGGGGAAAGTTAGCTTCAATGCTGCTGTGAGCAAAAGATTTACCAAGCCAATCGGTAGCAAAAACTTCCAACCTAAATCTAGTAACTGATCGATCCGCACGCGGGGTACGGTAAACCTCAACAGAACTGCAAAGAAGATAAAAAAGTAAGCCTTTAGTAAAGTCATTGTAATTCCTAATGCTGCTGCTATTACTTGCCACCATCCTGCATTTGGACTGATCCCAAAAAAGTCGGAAATGCGATCGATCGGAAAAGGTAACTCCCAACCACCAAGATAGAGAATTGCGACTAAAAGCCCAGCCAAAAGTAGGTTGGCGTAGGAACCCCCATAAAACAGGGCAAATTTAATGCCTCCGTATTCATTTTGATAACCAGCGACCAGTTCTTCGTCAGCTTCGGGTAAGTCAAAGGGTAAGCGTTCGCATTCGGCTAAGGCAGCGATCGCAAAGATCATAAAACCCACTGGTTGCCGCCATATATTCCACGAAAGGATGCCCCATCCCGCTTGCTGATTTACGATATCAACAGTGCTTAAACCATTAGATAACATGGCGATCGCCAAAGCTGCCAGAGCCAAGGGAATTTCATAACTAATTGATTGAGCCGCCGCCCGCAGTCCACCTAATAAAGCATATTTATTATTAGATGAATAGCCCGACATCAATAAACCTATCGGGGCAAGGCTAGAGATGGCAATCACAAAAAATATGCCTGTACCCAGATCGGAAATTAGTAAATGCTCACCAAAAGGTACGACTAGATAGCAAAAGAAGATCGAGATAAATACCAACATCGGACCAAGCGTAAACAAGATGGGGTCAGACTTAGCAGGCATAATATCTTGCTTAATCAATAACTTACCCACATCAGCAAGTGGTAGTAAAATCCCAAATGCCCCTGCATATTCTGGTCCAATTCGCTGTTGCATCGCAGCTGAAATCTTGCGTTCTAACCACGTACACGCTAAAGCTCCAATAGTCACACCTAGAATAATTACTACCATCGGAATCAGCATCCAGATTACTTTAGCCAAGCCAAAAGGCAGTCCTAGACTTGTAAGTAATTCAATTAGCGATCGCTGTAAATCAATACCTGTATTCATTAACGGTCAACCTCACCCATAATAATATCGACACTACCTAAGATTGCCATTAAATCTGCAATTTTTGTACCTTTTACAAGCTGAGGTAATGGCTGCAAATTAACAAATCCCGGCGCGCGAATCTTAAACCGCCACGGGAACATATTATCTTCACCAATTAAATAAACCCCTAGTTCACCTTTTGGGGCTTCGACCCTGACATAATGCTCGCCTTCTGGCACTTTAAATGTCGGCGAAGATTTTTTACCAATAAACTGATAATCAAAACCATTCCATTCACTTTTAGGTCCAGCTAAGACTCTCTGTGCTTCTAGGTTTTCGTAAGAACCACCTGGAAGTTGTTTTAATGATTGCAGCACCATTTTGGCAGACTCGCGAATTTCTCCAACTCTAACTAAATATCGTGCTAAACAATCGCCTGCCGTCTCAATTTGGACGTTCCAATCTAATTCATCATAGAGTTCATAGCGATCGACTTTGCGTAAATCCCAATTCACTCCCGAACCCCGTAGCATTGGACCTGAAAGCCCCCAGTTAATTGCTTCTTCGCGCCCAATTGTGCCTAAGCCTTCTACCCGTCTGCGAAAAATTGGGTTATTGGTAATTAGTTTCTCGTATTCATCAACTTTAGGGGTGAGGTATTTACAAAAGTCTTCACACTTATCGACCCAACCATAGGGTAAATCTGCAGCTACGCCGCCAACACGGAAGTAATTATGCATCATCCGCATTCCAGTTGCCGCTTCAAACAGGTCGTAAACCATCTCCCGTTCGCGAAAAGTATAGAAAAACGGACTCAAGGCACCAATATCGCCCATAAAAGTACCAAGCCAAAGCAAATGAGAGGCAATTCGACTAAGCTCGAGCATAATCATCCGAATATAGCTGGCACGGCGAGGAACAGTTACATTCGCTAATTTTTCGGGAGCATTAACGGTAATGGCTTCGGTAAACATGGTTGCCAGATAGTCCCAGCGCGTAACGTAGGGTAAGTATTGAACCACAGTGCGATTTTCGGCAATTTTTTCCATACCGCGATGCAGATAACCCAGTACAGGTTCGCAATCTACAACATCTTCACCATCAAGAGTTACTAATAGCCGCAGTACGCCGTGCATGGAGGGATGATGAGGTCCCATATTGATTACCATGCGCTCTGCTTTTGTTTCGATCATCACCATATTGCGATCGCCTCTATACTTTCTTTATTAAATTGAATATTAGATTAAGTCTTTACTTATGATCCTATGGCTGCGTATTTCCAGTCATTAGCACAGCTAGTATAGCTTATTGGCTTTAACCAGATCAAATTTCAAATCTGCTTCCAGTAATTCACATTATGGAAGTTATACCCCTCAAATCTATACTTAAAACTCTACTAACCCCAAACGGTTAACTTCACTATCAGCTTTGACCAGAGAGGCTATGATCTAGGGAATAAATTTAAAGACATAGTAAGCGGGTAATTTAGGATGAAATTTTATACTTTTAATAATGGCAGTAATGGTAATAATTCCAGCGATCGCTTTAAAGGCATTAGATTTTGGCTGACTACGATTTTGGTGATTTGGGGATTAAGTTTTTTAGGTTTGGGCTGGATTGTAAACTCGGTGTTTATTTTGATTGGCATTTTAATTGCTTTACCTATAGTTGGGGCGATCGCTTTACAGTGGTGGATATCTAGAAGCGTGGTTACCAGTAGTTGCCCAGTGTGCGAACATACTTCTACGGCGGCGGCAAATAGCCAGTTTTATTGTCCTAGTTGTGGTGAACCCTTACAGGTAGAAAGTCGTAAGTTTAACCGCATCGCAGTACCCGGCACTATTGATGTAGAAGTTCAGACTATAGATTAGATTTCCGTAGACTACTTAGGAATAGAAATTTAATAAATTATGCAATTAAAATCTGTAAAGCCTAGTATTGAAAAAAGCAACAAAAGATATGCACAGGTTATTCATTTTTCATTCCTTAGGGACGTGCGGGGACATAAAGCACCAATTAATAAGGAGAAATTACAATGTCCCATTTTGGCAGAGTTGCAGAAGGTTTCCAAAAATCTTTTTACTGCTGCAAATCCTCAGGCGCAACTTTTATTTTCTTCTCGTCAGCAATTGCAAATTCGGAATGTTCATTTTGAACAGACAGAAGCGCAAAGATATGGATGTGTCTCATTTGTCCTTTTCAGACAACATTACCCAATCCTTTTTCTAAGATACATACTTCTTTCGATCTGTCAAACCTGTAAAATATTCGGAATTTATTGAAAAAATCTTAATAAGAAACGCTGAAACGTCCATATAGCCTTGAATTTACAATTACTGTCTTCTCGTGGATTTTGGTGATTAAACGCACCAATTGGTTTGACACCCTTCCAAGCCATATTGCTGTCCCATTTTACAGCAGTATCAATGGAATCTAAGATTGCCCCATTCCAATACTTTTCCAGTGCAGCTCAACATCTTTCAATGGCGTTGTATTTGCTGTGATAGGGAGGATAGTAAATTAAACGAATCCTCAGTCCTATTTTCTTGGCTAGCAGCCTGTCGGAGAGAAAGTTTTTCGTTTAAGTTGATACTAAGTGAGAGCAAATGGCTAGAAAATTCAAAATGGTAGATTAACAAATGATGTTAAAGCAAACTGTAAGCATCGAAGATTGTATACCGCCAAGTCATTTCGCCCGTTTTTAAGTGGAGGTAATTGCCGAACTCGACCTCGGTTGTATATACAGTGAGTATGGAGCAAGAGGAGGCTCTGCGATAGCGCCAGAGATTTTACTTGGACTATTAATCTATGGATAGGCACATTCAGTTCTAGGAAGATAGAAGAAGCAACCCATGAATCAATTCCATTCCGATATATAGCAGGGAACTTACATCCAGACCATGACACAATAGCTAATTTTCGCAGTCGGTTTTTAGGACAAGTAAAAGAATTGTTTATTCAGTAATATTTCTACTGTCTGACGCATTGACTGGTCTGCAATCCCTCTTAGCTCGATGGTTTGCAGTAATTCTTCTCCCGACCTCTTTCCCAAATTCAGCTTTTGCATCATATTCTTTATTTTACTGTATTTCGTCTCCCTTGCTTTCCTTCTTTTTTTCGGTTGCCCCTACTTATTGAGCCGATACATTAAAAACTACGAATAATCCCGATCAAAAAAAGGGGGCAAGAACCCCATATAAACTCCATTATTTACCGTAGCAAATTATCCTAAAACCTTACGAGCAGTGGAGACCACATTATCTACCGTGAAACCGAACTTCTCATAACATACATTACCCGGAGCCGAAGCCCCAAACGTATCAATACCGATGACAGCACCTTCAG
>CAZLKI010000126.1:0-8460 GCA_964560035.1 uncultured Synechococcus sp. | reverse complement strand
GAACTCGGATCTTCAACAAAATAGCTCGACACTTCAAGCTTGGAACTCGGATCTTCAAGAAAATAGCTCGGTTCTTAAGATTTATTTATTTTAACTTGTCTCTTAAGTTAACTTTTTTATATCTAAACCTTCAGCAAATATTCGATCTAAGGGCAACATCTCACCATTAACGGTCATGAATTTATGATCCTTTGTCGCTCGAATAGTTGAACCATCATCTAGTTTATATTCAAAGACTTCTTGTTCACCGCGATTATGATACTGGGCGATCGCTTGGGAGAACACTAATCCGTTCTCATCTACACTATAGACATGACATTCGATCGCTTCTTCCACAATTTTTCCGATAGGCATTAACCCATATTCCACAGTGAGAATTTCAGTATCATAGCTCAAACAATATTCTGCAAAGATCACCATTTGATCGAATAAATCCGTTGCTACTTTAGATTTAATTCCATTCCGTGCCGCACCATCTAAAAACTTTTCTCTTTGCTTCTCCATCTCGGCGGGCTTCTTCTTGCCCATTGCTCTCCGGAGTAGATCGGCTTCCCCTAAAGAATATCCCGCTAGATCTTGGGCGATCTTCATAATTTGTTCTTGGAATACCAGGATCGAGTAAGTTTCTTTCAAAATTGGCTCCAAGTCTGGATGGGCATAATCCATCAATTCTCGACCGTGTTTGCGATTGATAAATTTAGGAATCAGTCCTGCATCTAATGGTCCTGGGCGATAGAGAGCGAGAATAGAAGAAATATCATCGATGTTAGAAGGCTTCAAATCCCTTACGATCTGTTTCATGCCCGAAGATTCTAGCTGAAATATCCCTTCAAGTTCCCCTTTTGCTAGGATTTCATAGGTTTTTTTATTTTCTGAAGTTTGGGCATCTGGGGCGATCGCATTGATATCAAAGTCAGTATTTTTATCTTTATCTTTATTCCCATCTTTATGTCTAGATTGATTAATTAAATCGACCGTATGTTGAATCGTGGTCAGGTTTCTCAGACCTAAAAAGTCCATTTTCAACAATCCCAAAGACTCCAAATCTTCCATCGGATACTGGGTAATTATGGCTCCATCAGCATTACGCTGTAAAGGCACGATTTCATCTAACGGGATAGGAGAAATTACCACCCCCGCCGCATGAACTCCCGAACTTTTGTTAACTCCTTCAATTCGCATAGCCATATCCAGCCACTGAGAAACTTTAGCATCCTTATCGTAGCGTTCTTTAAATTCGGGGGCGGGAGTATCATCGCCAATCATTTCTTTTAATTTAGCGGGTTTGCCTCTAAAAACGGGAATCATCTTCGCCATCTTATCTGCTTCGCTGTAAGGCACATTCAATACTCTACCTACATCTTTAAGCACGGCTTTAGAAGTCAAACGGTTAAATGTCACAATCTGCGCCACCCGATCCTCGCCATACTTTTGGGTCACATATTTAATTAATTCATCGCGGTGATCGATACAAAAATCCGTATCAATATCGGGCATAGATTTTCGTTCGGGATTTAGAAATCGCTCAAATAGAAGTCCATGATGAATTGGATCGATATTGGTGATTCCCAAAGCAAATGCAACTAAACTACCTGCTGCCGAACCTCTACCTGGTCCAACTGGAATAGAGCGATCGCGGGCATATTTGATATAGTCCCAAACTACCAAAAAATAAGTAGAGAATCCCATCTGTTGCATGATTCCTAGTTCGTAATGTAATCTTTCTTGATAACTTTGAGGAATATCATCTCGGTTTTTAGTGTGAAATCTTTCAAAAACTCCCTGCCATGTCACTTCTTCTAAATAGGTCTCAGCTGTATACCCCATTGGCACATCATATTTAGCGGCGCGCGGTTCGCTCATGACATCGTAGGTTTCAATTTTCTCTGCAACTTCGGCGGTAGTTAAAATAGCCTCTTCAATAACCTCATCCGACAAATGATCTTGAAATAAGAGCTTCATTTCTGCTTCCGATTTCAGATATTCCATCCCACTGTAGCGCAGGCGTTTCTCTTCTTCGATCAGTTTGCCTGTTTGAATGCATAACAAAGCATCGTGTGCCTCGGTGTCATAGCAAGTCACAAAGTGGGAATCGTTGGTTACGATAATTTTAATATCCAACTCGCGGGCAATCTTTACAATTTCCACATTTACTACTCGGTCTTCAGGATAACCATGATCTTGAATTTCGAGATAATAATCTTCGCCAAATTGCTCTTTGTACCAACGGGCGGTATCGCGGGCAATATCGGGATGTCCCTGTAAAATTGCTTGGGGTACTTCTCCCGCCAGACATCCAGAGGTAACGATCAGCCCTTCTTTATACTGCGTTAAATATTCTTTATTAATGCAAGGACGGGCAAATATACCTTTGCCTTGAAAGCCCTGTAAGTGAGAAATAGTCGTGAGTTTAACTAAATTTTTGTAACCTTGATTATTCTTTGCTAAAACAATTTGATGATACTTGCGTTTTTTTTCTTGCTTGCTAATGTCACCCAAAATCACATACATTTCATTGCCAATAATTGGCTTAATCCCTCTGGTGCGGCAGGTTCTGATTAATTCGATCGCTCCATACATGACCCCATGATCCGTAAGCGCGATCGCAACCATACCTAGCTCGGAGGCTCGATCGATTAGATTAGGTAACTGGCTGGCTCCATCTAACAAACTGTATTCACTATGGACATGAAGACCAACAAAAGCTGACATAAAGAATTCCTACAAAATGAGCGGCTAAGACGATCCTAAAGCAGAAAGTCTGAAAATTTTATCTATTTAGGTTTTTTTTAGGGAATAGAAACGGGAACGGGAACTTCAGGGATTGCTACTTGCTGTGAGTACTTACCTGTAATGATTCTGGCACCGCGCTTACGAGTGAAGTAGTTATACCCCCATTGCAGCATGACAATTAGTTGATTATCAAATTCCACCAGATATAAGATATGGAGAAAAGTCCAAATAAACCAAGCAGATACACCTGTCAGTTTCATAAACCGTAAATCTGCCACTGCCGCATTCCGCCCAATTACTGCCAAACTACCGCGATCGCGATAACGAAATTTGGGTAAGGGTTTTGCTAGAACATGAGCCTTAAGTAACTTAGCCATAAATTCCCCTTGCTGCATGGCGACAGGTGCTACACCCGGTAAAGGCTTACCATCTTCTTGATGGGCGTAATGTGCCAGATCGCCGATCACAAATAAATTAGGATGGTTAGGTACCGATAAATCTGATGCGACCATAACTCTACCGACTCGATCTAAAGTTGCACCTGCCCGTTTTGCCAAGATTTCTCCCAATGCCGAAGCTTTTACTCCTGCCGCCCATAAAATCGTTTTAGCAGTTACTTCTTCAACGCGATCGCCACAACGAAAAGTCACAACGTGATCTTGAATATCAGTGACAATTGCACCTGTTTTTACCGTAACTCCCAATTTTATTAATGCCTCTGCCGCTGAAGCTGATAAATCGGGTGCATAAGGAGGCAATATGCGTTCAAATCCTTCGAGTAGGATAATTTCTGCTTCTGAAGTATCAATATTACTAAATTCATTATGGAGGGTGTGATTGGCTAATTCTCCTAATGCTCCTGCTAATTCTACTCCCGTGGGTCCACCACCAACTACCACAAAAGTCAGAAGAGCTTGACGTTTTTCAGCATCAGGTTCCTTCTCGGCTGTTTCAAAGGCATCTAAAATTCGACGGCGCATATTTAGGGCATCTTCTACAGTCTTTAAACCGGGTGCCCACTCTGCCCAACGATCGTTCCCAAAATAATGATGGCTTACGCCAGTGGCAATAATTGCATAGTCATAATCAATCTCTTTACCTCCACTTACAAAGATTTTATTTAACTCTGGATCGATATCCGTGACTTCTCCCATTAAGACAGTAGTATTTTTTTGATTGGCGAGAACTCCCCTTAAAGGCGAGGCAATATCCGCAGGAGAAAGTACCCCAGTGGCAACTTGATAAAGCAGCGGTTGAAACAGATGAAAGTTCCGTTTATCAATCAAAGTGATTCGAGAATCAAGACCTTGCAATTTTTGCGCTGCATAAAGTCCGCCGAATCCTCCACCAATAATGACAATATGTTTTTTTGACACGGCGATCGCCCAGAAAATTAATATAGGTAATTATACTATTGTTATCGCTGCATTTATTGTTCTAAAAACTACTTGGCGACCGAGTCTTAGAGCCTTATACAATATACATTTAGAACTTCTTGTAGCATTCAATTTTTTACTTTACGATTTTGACGATCTCAAACAAAGCTTTATGTGATTTCTATCATCGGCAGAAATCGAATATAAATCTAAACTTTAAACAGTTGCAAGTATTCTTAGATAAAAGAGTTGTTGCTAAGTCAAGCATTATCAATATCGATTGAGTAGCTCACAAAAAACTACAAAAAATAAATAATGCGAAATAAATTATCAAATTAGAAACCTATAACCCCTACTTAACAGTCATAGCTCACATCATTCACATCTAAACTTACATCTAAATTAAATTTAATATCAAATGAGTTGATTACTTATATGAATAACTTCCTAAAACCCAAGCAAATTTTAGTTATCTCCGTATTATCGATGTTTTTGAGTAGCGTAGCGATCGCTGCTCCAGCCAAAAAACCCTTTGGACTTGGCATTCCAATTTCTAGTGGCACCGTAGGTGCAGTCCGTGGCAACTCTTTAATTATTCCTTTAATGCCTGAAGACGGAGGCAGAACTGACTCAGAAAAACCCACTTTCTATTGGTATTTGCCTAACAGCAATAATTTCCCCTATAAAACAATTTTTGAAATACGAGACCCCAGTGACAGAGAAGGTAGTGTGATTTACAAATCTGAAGGCATTGCTGATAAAAGCGGACTATATAAACTCAGTTTACCTATTAACTCATCGGTTTTAAAACGCGAAAAAGTATATGTTTGGCAGCTTAGGTTGCGGGGTAGAACGGCTAGTAGTAACCTTCAGGCTGTGGGATCGATATTGTTAGGTAAGATTGATAACGACCTCCAAAAAGCGATCGCCCAAGCATCAAGCAGCCTTGAAAAAGCCAAGGTTTATAGCAGCTATGGCTACTGGTTTGATGCATTAAATATTTATACCAACCAACTAGAGATAGAACCCAAAAACCAAATAGCCTCTAAAATGCGATCTGAAATGTTGCAAGAAATGTTCACCCCGAAAGGTGCAAATCCAGAAGCGATCGCAAATGTTAAAAATCTAGTAGAAAAGATAAATAGCTCCACTATTAAAGAACTATCTTCGCCGCGAATGAACTCTAATCCTCAGATGTAAGATTACAATTAATGTCAAATCTATACAGAAACCCAGAAAACATATCTAAAGAGTTTTTTTGGTTCCTCCACCTTGATTTCTTAATCTATAAGTAATTCTACCCTTGGTTAAATCGTATGGAGTAAGTTCTACCTTAACGCGATCGCCAGGGAGAATTTTGATGTAATTTCGCCTAATCTTACCTGATATATGAGCTAAAACATTAAAACCGTTATCCAAATCTACCCTAAACATGGCATTAGGAAGTGATTCAGTTACGGTGCCTTCCATTTCAATTGAATCTTCTTTAGACAAAAATACATCTCCAATTAATAAATTTACATTGAGCCTAGCTTTAACTGAATTTCTTTAGTAACTTCATTGAGAGCAGAAGTACCATCAATAACTATAACCTTCTGACCGTAAAAATCTAGCAAAGGTTTCGTCTTAGCATAATACTCTTCCAAACGATTTTTAATTACGTCTTCAGAGTCATCTACCCGACCATCGCACTGAGCGCGGATTAAAAGCCGATCGATTAAAATTTGATCGGGCACCTCTAGGTTAATAATATGATCGTACATCTGTGTCATTTGCTCTAATAAAGTATCAAGGGACTCAGCTTGAATAACAGTTCTAGGGAAGCCGTCAAGAACCCAACCTAAGCTAGTGTCGGGCTGTGCTAACCGCGATCGCATCATGGCAATAACAATTTCATCGGGGACAAGTTTCCCAGAATCACTAAAAGCTTTAACTTGAATTCCTAACTCTGTATTAGCCTTAATCTCAGCCCGAAAGATGTCCCCTGGAGCAATTCTAGGTATACCCCATAAAGACGCTAATATCTCACCTTGCGTACCCTTACCAGCACCGGGCGGACCCATTAGAATCACGCGCATTGGTTTCTGATGTGAAGTTTGGCTATTAGAAAGCATTATTGTTTAACCATACCCTCATATTTTTGGGAAATTACATAGGTTTGAATCTGTTTTGAGGTTTCGATCGCTACACCAACCAAAATAAGCAATGTAGTTGCTCCAATTCCACTAAATGTAGTAACACCTGTAGCTCGCTCCACAGCTGTGGGAATTATAGCTACTGCTCCCAAGAAAATAGCTCCCAAAAGAGTCAATCGATTTAACACTTTGGTTAAATAAGTCGATGTGGTAGTACCTGGACGGATACCTGGTACACTTGAACCCATCTTCTTTAAGTTTTGCGACATATCAACAGGATTGACAATTAAGGAAGAGTAAAAGTAACTAAATCCTAAAATCAAAACTAGATACAGCAAAACATAACCCCACGTGTTAGGGGCAAGAAAGTTAGTAATTGTGCTGACAACTTCGTTATTAGCAAAGGTTTGTCCGATAAATGAGGGCAAAATTAATACTGAAGAGGCAAAAATAATCGGCATTACCCCACCTTGGTTTAACTTTAAGGGCAAGTAGCTAGATTGCTCCCTGTAAAGTTTCCGCCCGACTTGTCTGCGAGCTGAAATAATCGGAATTCTGCGCGTTCCTTCTTGCACAAATACAATACAAACAATCATTACAAGAAAAATTGCCAGCAACAATACCACACCGCCAACTCTAGAACTATCAGCCTGAGCTAGGGCGATCGTGCTTCCTAAAGACCTCGGCAAACCAGAAACAATACTAATAAAAATTAATAATGAAGCACCATTACCCACACCTCGCTCGGTTATCAATTCGCCTGCCCACATTACAAACATAGAACCTGCTGTGAGCGCGATCATAGTCTCAAGGGAAAATGCTATCCCTGGCTGTAAGACTGCCCCTGTACCCTGCACCCAGATTGATATACCAAAACTTTGGAGTAAAGCCCATCCCAAAGCAACATATCTAGTATATTGGGAAATTTTTCGCCGTCCTGCTTCCCCTTCATTCTTCTGGAGGTTCTCTAACGTTGGTAAAGCAGTGGTCATCAACTGCATGATGATAGAAGCATTGATATAGGGAATAATTCCTAATGCAAATATACCTAAAGCCGATAATCCTCCACCCGAAAATATATCTAAAAAGCTGATAACAGAGTTATTTTTAACCGCCTCTGAAAAAATAGCTCTATCGATACCAGGAAGCGGCAGGAATATACCTACACGAATCAATATCAGCATTCCTATTGTCACAAGCAGACGACCCCGTAAGCCACTTGCCTGAGCCATTTGCATGAATGTTTCTTTAGCAGAAGGAGTTTTACCTTTACTGACTACCATTATTTAAATGACCTCAATGTAAAAAATTAGGATAAAAGAATAGATTAATTATTCCCCAATCATACTAGATTCATCGCCAGAACTAGGTAAAATACAAGTCCCGCCAGCAGCTTCGATTTTAGCTTTAGCACGGGCAGAAAAAGCACTAGCATGAACTGTTAGAGGAATAGATATATCTCCGCGACCCAAAATTTTCAAAACCCCATCATTTTGAGTAACAACTCCTAACGCAATTAGAGATTCAAGTGATACTACTGAGTTGGGTGTCAGTTCCTTAAGCGTGTCAAGATTAATTACAGTATATTCACGCTTGTTGATTACCGTAAAATGCTTAAGTTTAGGAATTCGTCTATAAAGGGGAATTTGTCCACCTTCAAATCCCGGTCTTGTTGGTCGTCCAGAACGAGATTTTTGTCCTCGCATCCCTACTCCGCAGCTTGCACCTTGACCTGCAGCAATACCACGTCCGACTCTACGTTTACGGTGCTGGGAACCCGGTTGTGGTTTTAAATCCGCTAATTTCATGTTTTTCTATATTTGAGAATGTAAGGGGAATTAATAAGAGAAATTAAGTATATAAATTTTCCAAAGTTAAATCTCTAGCTTTGGCAACTTCACTAAAAGTTCTTAAAGTTGATAGGGCATTAATGGCAGCACGCGCATTATTTAGAGGATTACCAGAACCTAGTTGCTTGGCAAGGATATTTTTTACACCTGCAAGCTCTAGCACGGTTCTTACAGCCCCCCCAGCAATTACCCCAGTCCCTGAAGATGCGGGACGAATCATTACTTTAGCGCCACCACCAACTCCATGACTGGGATGGGGAATCGAACTAGATTTAGTAATTGGAACTTCAATTAAGTGCTTTTTACCATCGGCAACGCCTTTTTTTACAGCCCCGATTACATCACTGGCTTTACCAACCCCAACAC
>CAZLKI010000125.1:0-8502 GCA_964560035.1 uncultured Synechococcus sp. | reverse complement strand
AAAAGAATTATTATTAATGCCTGCTGTGGTGAAGATTTTAAATTTGATCTTAAGCTTACCGAGTTTGGCGTAGTTCCTACATCCGATTTTGACAGAATTGTTTTCAATACAATTGAAAGGTCTCATGGGGTGATGAAGCTAATGAAAGATTTCCGTGAAGGCAGACAGGTTAGGCTTCCTGCAAGGTTTGAATACATTGACTACCCACCATTCGATCCTAGTCGTGGCTTCGACCAGTTTGAGGATGCAGAAATCAAAGTGCCCGTAACCACCTAATGGACAGCGTTTTTAGTAGTTATAAAGAATTAATTGAAACAGGCTTGTCTAATAATATGCCGCTAATATGCCGCGTGATGCCAAATTAATTATATTAGGTCAAATCCTCAATTCTGTTACTAGAAGTGAGCTAAGCACAAAGCAAGCCTATAAGTTAGAAGACATGATTGGTGGTAGAGAGCAATTTAGTGAGGCTCTTAGCTATACTATTTTTGGCAGCCTAGAGTTAGTTGATGAAGCAGCCTAATGGCAAACCTAAAGATCGCAATTAGCCAAGCCGACTTAGATCGGGCTTTTGCTGGTATAGAAAGGCAAGCAGTCAACTTAGCTCATGCCTATTTAAACTGTTTACTTTTGCGAGCAACCTAAACATTCTCTAAACAATGCCTAAACGTTAAGTTATACCTATGCAAAGTTCCCAAGGTATTAGATCATCTAAGATAATTCTGATATCTAAATTATTCTTATACCTATGTTTCAAGGATGGCTGCAAATTGGGCTAACGCTGGTATTGATTGTGGCGATCGCCCCGCTCTTGGGTAATTACATCGCTAGGATTTATCTAGGACAAAAAACCATACTAGATCCAGTATTAAATCCGCTCGAAGGTGTAATTTTTAAACTGAGTGGAATCAATCCTGAAACCCAGATGAATGGTTGGCAATATGCTAGGGCAATTTTGTTCAGCAACTTGGTAATGTCTATACTTTTATTTTTGATACTCATGTTTCAAGGGGCATTACCCTTAAATCCTACAGGTCTTTCAGCACCTACTTGGGACTTGGCATTGCACACGACAATTTCGTTTATAACAAATACCAATCAACAGCATTATTCTGGGGAAACTGCCATAACCTACTTTACACAGATATTGGGGCTAGGTTTTATGTTTTTCACCTCAGCAGGGACTGGGCTGGCAGTGGGAATTGCTTTTATTCGAGGTTTGACGGGCAGACCTTTGGGTAATTTTTATGTAGATATAACTCATGGGATTACAAGAATTTTATTACCTTTGAGTATTTTAGGAGCGATCGCGCTAATAGCAGCAGGTGTACCCGAAACTTTATCGGCACCAGTTATAGTCCCCACTTTAGAAAATCCAAATATCAGTCAGGCGATCGCTTTAGGTCCAGTCGCACATTTTGAGATTATCAAACAACTTGGTGAAAATGGTGGTGGCTTTTTTGCGATTAACTCCGCCCATCCCTTTGAAAATCCGAACGGTTTTACCAATCTGATTCAAATTTTAGCGATGATTTCGATTCCCACCGCGATGATTCATACCTATGGAATTATTGCCAACAGTCGCAAACAAGCTTGGTTATTGTTTGGCATGGTGTTTATGATCTTTGTCGCTTTTATTATCGTTACAGGCATAGGTGAATATCAAGGTAATCCCCTTGTAAATGCTTTGCTAGGCGGACAAAGTCCCAACTTGGAAGGTAAAGAAGTTAGGTTTGGCTGGGCGCAATCGGCTTTATTTGCAGTTACAACCACAGGAACCATGACTGGTGCGGTTAATAGTATGCACGATTCTTTTATGCCCGCAGGTGGTTTTATCACCCTTTCTAATATGTTTCTCCAGATCATTTGGGGCGGACAGGGAACGGGAACTGCATATTTATTTGCCTATTCGATTTTAGCGGTATTTGTAACTGGGCTGATGGTCGGTAGAACTCCAGAGTTTTTGGGTCGTAAAATTGAAAAGCAGGAGGTCGTATTAACTAGCTTTCTAATTCTGCTCATTCATCCAATTTTTATTCTGATTCCGGGAGCGATCGCTCTAGCATTTTCCGATCGACTAGCAGGTATAAGTAACCCCGGCTTTCATGGACTGACCCAAGTAATTTATGAATATGCCTCCGCCGCAGCTAATAATGGTTCGGGCTTTGAAGGATTAGGCGATAACACTTTATGGTGGAACCTCAGTACTTCTGTGAGTATGTTAGGCGGACGCTATGTACCGATTATTGCTTTACTATTATTGGCAGATGGGATGTCGCGCAAGCAGCCTGTGGCAATGACTACAGGGACACTTCGTACAGATACTATTCTATTTACAAGTGTGACGGCGGGTGTAATTTTAGTCATGGGTGCTTTAACTTTCTTGCCTGTACTAGCATTAGGAGCGATCGCTGAAGCCTTCCAGATATATGTCTAGCGAAATTACTCGCCAAATCACCAATCAAATTGCCAGTTAAATTAGCAACCAGATTAGCTAATCAAATTACGAAGTAACTTCCTCTCAAAAAACTCTCAATACTTCAGTAGATAAATCAGTAGATAAAAATGAACACTCAATCTTCTCCTAAAATCCCTAATAAAGTCCCAAGCGGTACTCGTGATTCACGCCGTCATACTCCTAAAGCTTCAATGGCAGGTCTGTATCCACGGGCGATTAAAAGCTCTTTCATTAAGCTTAATCCTAAAATTGCCGCTCGAAATCCCGTGATGTTTTTAGTCTGGGTGAGTACTGTGATCGTGCTACTGGTAACTATCGATCCTAATTTATTTGGTACGGTGCAAAGAGATGTGAATCAGGAAAGAATTCTCAATGGTTCGATCGCCTTAATTCTGTTTTTTACCGTAGTTTTTGCCAACTTTGCCGAAGCGATCGCCGAAGGTCGAGGTAAGGCACAAGCTGATTCATTGCGAACCACTAGAACCGACACCCTTGCCCGTAAAGTCTTACCCGATAACTCAATCCAAGAAATAAGCTCAACCGAATTACGCCGAGGTGACTTGGTAAAAGTGTCCGCAGGGGAAATGATTCCTGCTGATGGTGAAGTCATGGGAGGTGTAGCATCGGTGGATGAATCGGCGATTACGGGAGAATCAGCCCCTGTATTAAAGCAGCCGGGGACGGACATTGCCAGTTCGGTTACGGGTGGAACACGGATTATTTCCGATGAACTAACGATTCAGATTACCGCCGATCCGGGTAAAGGATTTATCGATCGGATGATTGCCTTAGTGGAAGGTGCGGAACGAAGTAAAACCCCCAATGAAATTGCCTTAACCGTATTGCTGGCAGTTCTAACTCAAGTATTTTTAATTGCTGTTGCGACTATGCCATTCTTGGCAAACTATGTAAATACTCCAACTACGATCGCCATTTTAGTTTCGCTTTTAGTAGCTCTGATTCCGACAACTATTGGCGGACTTTTGAGTGCGATCGGCATTGCGGGGATGGATCGGGTCGCGCAGTTTAATGTGATCGCTACATCGGGTCGAGCAGTAGAAGCTTGCGGGGATATCAATACTTTGGTACTCGACAAAACTGGCACCATTACCTTAGGTAATCGTCTTGCCGATGAATTCATTCCTGTAAATGGACATTCACTTCAAGAGGTAGCGACCATTGCCCTAGCTGCTAGTATTTTCGATCAAACCCCTGAAGGAAAATCCATCGTCCAACTGGCAAATGGTTTGGGAGCAGTTACTAACTTTGAGGTCGAGCGCGCCGAGGGATTAGAGTTTTCAGCCCGTACGCGGATGAGTGGAACCGATCTGCCAGATAAAACTGAAGTCCGCAAAGGTGCTGTAGACGCAATTCGAGGTTTTGTGCGATCGCGCGGCGGTACTATTCCTCCCGAATTTGAAAGTGCTTACGAGCAAGTATCTAAGTTAGGTGGAACGCCACTGGGTCTATGCCAAGGGAACGAACTATATGGAGTAATTTATCTCAAAGATATTGTCAAGCCGGGCTTAAAAGAAAGATTCGATCAACTGCGCCGTATGGGAGTAAAAACCATCATGCTCACAGGAGATAATCGGATCACTGCCTCCGTAATTGCTGCCGAAGCAGGGGTAGATGATTTCATTGCCGAAGCCACACCCGAAGATAAAATTGAAGTAATTCGCGCCGAACAGGCACAAGGTAAACTGGTAGCAATGACGGGAGATGGAACTAATGACGCACCTGCCCTAGCTCAGGCAAATGTAGGAGTAGCGATGAACTCTGGAACTCAAGCTGCGAAAGAAGCCGCTAATATGGTCGATTTGGATTCCGATCCGACCAAACTAATTGACCTAGTGGCGATCGGCAAGCAACTCCTAATTACTCGTGGAGCTTTAACTACCTTCTCTATTGCCAATGATATTGCTAAATATTTTGCGATCATTCCAACTATCTTTGCCAGTGCAGGGATTGGCGCGTTGAATATCATGGGGCTAAAGAGTCCACAATCAGCAATTCTGTCGGCTTTAATTTACAATGCTTTAATCATTCCTGCCCTGATTCCGATCGCTCTAACTGGAGTTAAATTTCGTCCACTTACTGCCGATCAACTTCTCCAACGTAACATTCTGATCTACGGCTTAGGAGGTGTTATCGCTCCTTTTATCGCCATTAAAATTATTGATGTTTTACTTCCGATCTCCTAGCCGTAAAGTCTTATTCCAAACAATCTGATTTCTAAATATCTTGATTATTAATGTTCAATTCCCAATTCAATTCCCACCAAAAATTAAAATGATTAACCATTATTCCTATCTAACTAAATATTTCTTACCGCTAAAGATATTTTTGTTACTGTGCTTTAACCTAATTATTGCTCCAGCCATCTATGCAGCTAACTCTGAGACATCTCAACTTCAAGCATACGCCCTTGGTATTTTAGGTATTGCTACAGTTGGCTTCTCTATTTACCTATTTATGGTGATGTTTCAACCTGAAAAATTTTAATTCTTTAAAACCCTCTAAAAAATCCTGCAAACAATATGAATCCCATTCGAGAACTGACAAAAGCTTTGCGCTTCACCATAGTAATCTGGCTATTAGTCGCCGTAATCTATCCTTTTTCCATACTGGCGATCGCTCAAGGTTTGTTTCCCTATCAAGCAAACGGAAGTATGATTCCAAATTCTCAAGGGCAAGTAATTGGTTCGAGTTCGATCGGTCAACCTTTTAGTGGCGATCGCTACTTTAATAGCCGCCCTAGCACCTCTAACTACAGCACCGCCGATCCTAAAGATGATACAGGAATTTTGAAAACAGGTGTCTCAGGAGCCAGTAATCTCGCGCCCAGTAATCCATCACTTTTAGATCGAATCAAAGGTAAACCCGACTCAGATCCCAGTAAGGCGATCGCTGGAGAAATTCTCAGACTACAAACCGCAGGAATCACTCCCACAGCCGATTTAGTCTATACCTCTGGCTCTAGTCTCGATCCTCATATTACTCCCGAAGCCGCTAAAGCTCAAATTGCTCGAATTGCCCAAACCCGTAAACTACCCTCAGAAAAATTGGAATCTCTAATTCAGCAAAAAACTGATGGACGTTTTCTTGGCATCTTTGGTGAAGAAGGAGTAAATGTACTAAAACTTAATCTGGGATTAGATTCTCTCTAATTTTTAGTTACGAAGTCTGATAAAACTATTAAACTTCAAATCCCCAATCTAGATCGAATTTTTGAAATGTTATAGTAAAGCCTAGATTAATACAAAACTAATACTAACAAGGGAATTGGTGAATATCATGGCAAAAGAACAAAGCAGCAATAAAGAATCCAAAAAGCCTAAAAAAGACCTGAAGGCTAAGAAAGAAGAAAAAGACAAGAAAGCAAAAGATAACGAAAATCGATACAACTAAATCTAAGCGATATTTGAGCGATCTTAATTCTATTTATGGTCTAATTTAACGATACTTTGATATCCAGCGATGAATGTCCGAGTATCGATAACTATTTTAAAACTCATATTCGTCAACTCAAGTTTCATTAAATTATTTTAATCTTTGAGTATAGTTACACTTCTCGCAGATCTATAGAGTCTAGAAAATTACGAAAATGTATTGATATTTGCGAGTAAGATTAAGCCGTAATCACAAAAAATCTTGACGAATGCTAAAAGCTGGAATTGTAGGGCTACCCAACGTAGGCAAATCTACACTATTTAACGCCCTAGTTGCTAATGCCAAAGCGGAAGCTGCTAATTTTCCTTTTTGTACCATAGAGCCAAATGTCGGTACGGTCACGGTTCCTGATGAAAGGCTGGATACACTCGCAAAAATTGGCGGCTCTGCCCAGATAATCGCCACGCGGGTAGAATTTGTCGATATTGCGGGATTGGTTAAAGGTGCCAGTAAAGGTGAAGGCTTGGGAAATCAGTTTTTAGCAAATATTCGGACGTGTGATGCGATCGCCCATGTCGTTAGATGTTTTGACAGCGAGGATATTCATCATGTCGAAGGTTCCACCGATCCCGCTCGTGACATTGAAATTATTAACTTAGAGTTAGCTTTATCAGATCTGGCACAAATCGAACGCAGGATCGATCGCACGCGTAAAAGCGCAAGAAGTGGTGACGGTGAAGCTAAGTTTGAGCTAGAGACCTTAGAAAAAGTATTGGTTGTCTTAAACGAAGGTAAACCCGCCCGTATTGCCAATTTGACACCAGAAGAGATAGAAGCTATTTCAATATTGCAATTGCTAACGTTAAAACCCACCATCTTTGCGGCGAATGTTTCCGAAGACGAACTAGCAACTGGTAATAAATATGTAGAAGCGGTGAAGGCGATCGCTAAAACTGAAAATGCCGAAGTAATTATTATCTCTGCCCAAGTCGAGTCCGAATTAGTAGATTTACCCGAAAGCGATCGTAAAGATTTCTTAGAATCACTAGGCGTAACTGAAGGCGGACTGAAAAGCTTAATTAGAGCCACCTATCATCTCTTAGGACTGCGTACCTATTTTACCGTAGGACCAAAAGAAGCAAGAGCATGGACGATTAACGCTGGAATGACAGCACCTCAAGCCGCAGGAGTTATTCACTCGGATTTTGAAAAAGCATTTATTCGCGCCGAAACCGTAGCATTTCCCGACCTAGTGGCAAATGGTTCGATGAAATCTGCGAAAGAAAAGGGCTTAGTGCGTAGTGAAGGCAAAGAATATATCGTCCAAGAAGGTGATGTGATGAACTTCTTGACCAGTGCTTGATCTAAAGCTACTAGAATTATCAATACTAAGTGTTTGAGCTACAAAGAGGGATTTGTATGGCGATCGCTATTTCTAAAACCAGAGTAACTTTCAAAGACTATCTTGGCTACTTTGACGAGTCAGATACAAAATATGAATTAGTAGATGGAGAGTTGATCCCAATGTCAGTAGCAAGTGGAAAGCACTGTGACATCATCGATCGCATTTATAGATTAATTGATGTGGAAATTGAGCGGCAAAAAAACCCGTGGATTGTTCGACAAGGACAAATTGCTGTGCGTTGTCCCCGTGGCATTGGCTTAGATACCGCACGTATTCCCGATCTAACCGTAATGCTAAAAGAAGATTGGATATCTTTACAAGACCGAGAAGCTGTAATTGATTTTGACCTTAATGCGCCATTGTTAGTAATTGAAGTGGTCAGCCCATCTACAAAAACTGTTGATTATCGAGCAAAAAGAACCGAATATGCCGCCCGTGATATTCCTGAATATTGGATTATTGATTACTTTGAGAGCAAAATATCGGTTTTAGTCGCAACTGATGGTTGGTTTGATGTATCTGAGTTTTTTGGTTCTGAGGCGATCGCTTCTCCAACTTTTCCCGAAATCCGCCTAACTCCCCAGCAGGTATTTACCATGAATTTTGATACTTGAAGGGCGATCGTCCAGATTAGTCGATTCACATTAGTTTGTTGCTAAAATACGTTGGAAGTATCTGAAGTATCTTATGACATTGTTGTATGTCCCTAACAACAACCCCAATCAAATTTCAAGCTACCATTCCCCCTTTCCGTTATGACGAAGCTGGCGGTATTCGGATTGCTACAACTCGTGTAACTTTAGATAGCATACTTGCCTGTTATCAAAATGGCTCCATACCTGAAGAAATTGCCATTCAGTTTTCAGTTCTGAGCTTAGAAGATATATACAGTAGCATTACCTACTATTTAACCCATCGCCGAGAAATTGATACTTATTTAGAACAACGCCAACAGCAATCTCAACAATTGAGACAGCAAATTACTGAAAAGTATAAATTAGGAGATTTGAGAAACCGTTTACCTGCACGATCTCAGGCAACAGGAAATTAAAAAATGCGATTGCTCGCCGATGAGAACTTTAAGCTACACACGATCCCAAAAATCTCATATTAGTAAATAATACGGTTAACCTAACCTAAACCGATCGATAAACTACCCCTAACCTAGAAATTAGGCTGCTACAATAAAACCTAACGAATGCAGCAAGTAGTGGGAACAAAGCCATGTTTGAACGCTTTACAGAAA
>CAZLKI010000124.1:1191-8533 GCA_964560035.1 uncultured Synechococcus sp. | reverse complement strand
ACTTAAAGTAGTTTTTGCGCGATCGCCTCTGCCATTTCTTGAGTACCAAGGGGTATAACTCCAGCTTTAGCTAAGTCGTAGGTAACTTGAGTGCCTTCATTAATTACATCTTCTACAGCTTGTTGTAAGCGATCGGCAGCCTCATTTTCGTTGAGATGTCTGAGCATCATCACCCCCGAAAGAATTAGAGCAGTGGGGTTGACCTTATTTTGACCTGCATACTTAGGGGCAGAGCCATGAATTGCTTCAAATACGGCAATATCCGTACCAAAGTTGCCGCCCGGTGCCACTCCCAAGCCGCCAATCATGCCCGCACAAAGATCGGAAACAATATCTCCATACAAATTTGGTAATACTAAAACATCGTAAAGTTCGGGTTTTTGCATGAGTTGCATACACATATTATCGACAATGCGATCGTTAAATTCGATATCAGGATAGTCTTTAGCTACGTCTTGAGCCACCTCTAAAAACAGTCCATCGGTAAATTTCATAATGTTGGCTTTGTGAACAGCTGTAACTTTTTTACGTCCATTTGCTCGAGCATAATCAAAGGCAAACTCAACAATACGGCGACTACCCATATCGGAAATGGGCTTCACTCCGATCGCCGAATTAGGCACGATTTTCTTTTTCGATAAATTAGCTAAAAACTCTAGTGCTTGTTCGGCTTCAGGCGTACCTGTTTGAAATTCGATCCCTGCATATAAATCCTCAGTATTTTCCCGCACAATAATTAAGTCCACATCTTTAAAGGCACTTTTTACCCCAGCTATAGACTTAGCGGGACGAAGATTGGCATAAAGATCTAGTTCTTTCCGAATTGCCACATTTACAGATCGAAACCCCGAACCGATTGGCGTTGTAATTGGTCCTTTAATTGCGGTTTTAGTAGTACGGATCGATTCAAGCACGCTATCTGGAAGGGGAGTTCCATATTGCTCCATGACATCAACCCCAGCATCAACAACTACCCAGTCAATTTTTACTCCTGTGGCATCTATAGCTATTTGTGTGGCTTTCGCTACTTCGGGTCCAATCCCATCGCCTCTAATCAAAGTTACTAAATGTGTCACTAAGTTTACCTACTGCTTTAAATTAAGTTTGTGAATTAAGTTCTTATTAATTTAGAACAGCTTGACAAAATCGGCACATAAATTTGTTACTGATAAGCTTTCAATTAAACTTCCAATTAAACTTGCAGTCAAAATCTCAACTAAAATTAAAAAATGCGCGCTAGCTTGAATCAATCCGACATCAATCCAACATCAATCAAAAAATATAGAAGGCAGAAAATATAGCGAGTTTGTCGGCAAATTAAATTATTTAAGCTGAATTAACTCAATTTTGTAACCATCTGGATCTTCGACAAAGGCAATTACAGTGGTGCCATGCTTCATTGCTCCGGGTGCTCTGGTTACTTTACCGCCCAAAGATTCGATCTTCTCGCAGGTAGTATAAATATCTTCTACGCCTAATGCAATATGACCAAAACCGTTACCCAAGTCGTACTTGTTTGTATCCCAGTTGTAAGTAAGCTCAATTACAGCTTGACCGCTTTCGCCCCCATAACCAACAAACGCTAAAGTAAACTTCCCATCTGGATAATCTTTACGACTATTTAAGCTCATGCCTAAGACATCACAGTAAAAACTGATAGCTCGGTCGAGATTCCCAACTCTAAGCATGGTGTGTAAGATTTTCATAGTAGATTCGGGGTTAAGTTTCGAGCGTAAATTGATGGGAGGAAAAATTGTTATGGAGTTATAACTCTTTTAGTAGTTGTCAGAGCCTGAACGTCAATTATACCTTGGGATGACCCTCTGGTTTTTAGGCTTGCCATCCCCAAAGCTAGGCGATCGCCATCGAAACGGTTAAATTTAGAATGAGTATTGATAAATATATTACTGGTTTTAACTTGGCTGACAAATTTTTGGGTTTCGATTACGGAGTCAGACATAATTACATCGGCATGACCGCTACTGTATTGATCGATCCAAGCGATCGCCTCTTCGGGATTGTCTACAATTTTGATTGCTATAGTGTGATCGAGATGTGCTTGCCCCCATTGAGTTTCGGTTTCGATATCTGATGTATATATTTCAGGATAGTTGCGCCAATGACTGACAAAGCGATCGCAGCCCCTAATGGTCAACCCCTGTAACTTTAGTTGGTCTAAAAATTTTACGATATCATAACTTTCTAGATCGTTTTTTAAGCCAGTTCTTAAATTAGCTTCTAAATTAATTTCTAGATTAGTTTCTAAATTATGGTGTAGCCAAGAACTATGTATTGCAACTTTTTCGATCGCATTTACGGGATCGGGATCGCCTTGACGACTGGCGTTAATAATCTCTAATGCTAGTGCTAAATTTCCAGTTGGAGCCAAATACATATAGCAGTTACCCATTGCCGCAGGGAGAATTGATAGCGTTGATTGCTTGGCAATTTGTTGGACAAAACTCGGTCGGCCGTAGGGAATAATTAAGCGTAAATATTTATCTTGGGTGACTAAATCTTTAATTCCCGTACCCTTTGGCGCGATCGCTATTGTAAAGTCAGATAGATTTAAGCCGCTATCTTTTATGGCGATTTGGATCACGTCCACAATTGCTGCTTGAGAATGACTAATTTCACTGCCTCCCCGCAAGATCAAGCTGTTGCCAGACTTTAGGCACATACCTGACATAATTACGGACAAATGGGGTAGAGCTTCATAGATAAATGCCACCGATCCTACTAGCGGGACTGTTCTGTGATTGCAATTATAAATAACAGAATTTCGCGATAAAGGATTGGGTAAATGAGCCAGATGTTTGAGGTGATCGATTGTACGGTGCAGGCGATCGGGAGTTAGCTTCATCCACTCTAAAAGTAATTCGGGGATTGCCATTTCTCGGCTTGCCTCTAAATCGGAGGTATTTGCCTCAAGAATTAGATTACGCTCTCGTTTGATCGCCTCGGCAATTTTTAAGATTAGATAATTTCGCTTTTCTTCGGGCAAAGATGCCAAATTTAAACCAGCAGTATAGGACTGATAGACAAAGTTAGTTAAATCTTCGGGCAACTTATTCATGCAGAATTTCAGAAGTTGTGGGGCAGAAATCGCCAAATAATCAACAGGAGTAAGATTAAAATCGTAAAACCTAGAATAAACTCTGGGGCTTTAACTAATAAGCATAGCAAGATCGCCGAACTTAAAATTAATATAATCCTGAAAAAAGCAAACTCTTGATAATGCTGGCTCTCATTGCCTCTTTGGGGCTCTGTCTGATTCTCCTTAAATATCTTACTAGACTGCTTCCACCGATCGCCCCACCAATACCAAATTCTAGCAGCCTCCACTTGAGTCATGCCATAACCATCTTTTTCAACTTCAAAGATCGAATGACAGCGATCGCAGCCCGCAGCATCAGTTAAGGTAATGGGGTCTAACTTACCGCGGCAGAGGGGACATGGATAAGATTGTTGCAAATTAATCTTTTGGGATTTATGTTGCGACTTTTCTGGAGATTTAAACGATCCCTTATTAGCCATAGGTCACTAATTACAACTTGCAATTTTAATATCTTATCAAGTTAACTGCGCGCGATTCCAGCATACCTATATCTATACTTTTACTCTAAAAAATTAACGGGACGGGATGAAATAGTTTTATGGAATAATTTAACTATGCGTAAAATGACATTTCCAAATCTAGAGCAAATATCTTTAACTTCTGTACTCTATGCTCTGAGCGACCCGACCCGATTACAAATTGTTAAAAGCTTGGCAGCAAAAGCGGAAATGACCTGCTGTGCCTTTGTATTTAAATCGGCGATCGCTAAATCTACGCTCTCCCACCATTTTAAGGTACTCAGAGATGCAGGTGTGATTTATACCCGACCTGAAGGTACTCAAGGCATTAATTCTTTACGCAAACAAGATTTAGATCGAAGATTTCCCGAATTACTAGATGTAATCCTGAGCATTGAGGATACAGAGGATTAGGGCTTTTCCGAGATCTCAACCAGATAAGGATAGGAAGAGTTAACTTCATAAGAACCAATCCAAACATTGTAAGTTCCTTTTAGCCATTCGCCAGCGATCGCGGGGTTCCTACCATTGATATCATCACTACACCAACTCCCCCCAGGTCCTTTAATCAGCAGAACGGTATCGCCGGGGCTTAAGACTTTTATGTTCAAAAATTTAAAGCCAGAGGTTAACGTAATTTGATGATCGGGTAAAGCATCAACAAAGCCAATACATTCACCTGTTTCGGTTTTCTCTCTACCCGATATTTTTGTGGTTTCTTCGCCACCGCCACTAATTCCTTGAAGTATTTGCGGATCGGTCTTTAATTTGGGCGCGATCGCGAGATTTTGAAACATGGTTTGCGATCGCTTAGAAGTGAGAGGAGAAGGTAAATTAGCTGGGATAGGTTCGGCAAGTGCCAAAGGAGAGCATACCATCATCCCAATTAAGCTAAATTTGAGAAGTTTACATAAGTTATACGTTTGCATAGATATCAATTATTTAGCATTAATTATTTGGCAAAGACCTATCAGGCAAAGGCTGATTTAATATAGACTGAATTTCAACGGTTTGTTTAATTTTAATCGTTTAATTAAAGTCATTAATTTTAGTTAGAGTCATTATTTAAAGTCTTAAGAGGTAAATAAAAAATATGGGTGAATTAGTAAATGCGATCGTCCTATCTATGGTTTTGATCCCTGTAGGGATTGGGTTTGGTTATTTTCTATTAAAGCTCCAAGGCGGAAAAGAAGAATAAGGTAAACGGGGTTCGAGGGTGAAATCTCACATTCAGAACTCCTAATACTTATTAGGTTTTGCCGAATCTGCGATCGCGTTTTTGATATTCGAGTAAAGCTTGGTGAAACTCAGTTCGATTAAAATCGGGCCACAGAGTCTGGGTAAAGTAAATTTCGGTGTAGGCGATTTGCCACAACAAAAAGTTACTCAATCGCATTTCGCCACTGGTACGGATCAGTAAATCTGGGTCGGATTCGCCCGCAGTATAGAGATACTGATTAAATAAGCTTTCATCGACTTGATCTAATTTAATTTCACCTTTTTGCACTGATTCTGCGACTTGGCGGCAAACTTTAATAATTTCGTGACGGCTCCCATAGTTAATGGCAACTGTAAAGTGAATGTCCTTATTTTGGGCAGTAGCTGTCATTGATTCTTGAATTTCTGCCTGTAGGCTTAAAGGTAATGCCTCTAGATCGCCTACAAAAGTAATCCTTACTCCTTCATTACACATTTCCGCGAGTTCACGCCGTAAAATCCGTTCAAATAAAACCATCAAAAAATCCACTTCTTCAAGCGGTCTGCCCCAATTTTCAGTCGAGAAAGCATACGCAGTTAAGGCACTGATGCCCCAATCTTTGCAGCAGCTTAGTAGGTCTTTAAGGGTATCTACGCCTTGACGATGTCCGATAATGCGCGGAAATCCTTTTTGTTTTGCCCACCGTCCGTTACCATCCATAATTACTGCGACGTGTTGAGGTAAACTCACTCGGTCTAAATCTGGAGGTAGGGCTTGCATTAACTTAGCGGTCATTTTTTCTTGAGGATTTTTGATTGTTTTGATTATTCGTGTGATTATTAAAGTTGAATTTCCAACTTAGGATCTTACGCAGACTATTGAATCTGGGTTTTCCAATTAGAGTTACAGGTCGCTTAGATGCTAATTTTACCTCTAAGATCTCTCTAAGTTTACTACTGGTAATTGGACGATCTAAACTACCCTGGTCGGCGATCGCAATCGATCCAGTTTCTTCGGATACAACTATACAAAAGCACGTACTAACGCGTTCGGTAATTCCCATTGCGGCTCGGTGGCGGGTACCAATTTCTCTAGAAGCATGGCGATCGGATATCGGTAAAAGTACTCCTGCGGCGACAATCCGTTCTTCTCGCACCCACACTGCCCCATCGTGAAGCAAGGTTGAGGTTTGAAAAATAGTTTGAAGTAACTCCTTGGATAAGGCTGCATTCAAGCTTACTCCTAATACGGAAAATTCATGCTCTTCGATTGGTTCGCCAGTCTCAATCAAAATTAATGCACCCGTGCGATTTTGAGAAAGCTCTTGTACTGCTTCATGGAGTTTTTCAATGATACTGTCAGATTTAATCGGACTGCGCCGCGATGGTTTTAGTAATCCAACTAGATTGCCGCGCCCCAATTGTTCTAGGAATCGTCTTAACTCAGCCTGTAAAAGCACTGCCATCGACACTGCTGCCCCGATTAGAAGCTTATCTAAAACAAAGGTTAGTAGTTGTAACCCCGAACGGCTGCTAATAATATTGATAAATAAAATTACGACAAAGCCTCTGACCATCAGCAAAGTGCGGCGATCGGCAGTGAGTGCCAAGATCAGGTATACCACGATCAATACAGCCAACAAATCGATCGTCCTTAAGATCGAGACGATCGGGTCTGAGACCATATTGATTAACCACTGCATCCAAACCCCTCTTCAAACAATGCCTTTAAACAATCTTTTTCTATACACTTCCTTTTCTGGCTATATTTTTGAGTATCGTCAAAATTTTACCAATTGGGCAAAACTATGCAAAACTATTGCAGTTTATATGGCAGTATGTCTTGACGAATCAAGTCTTGATATGTTTCACGCTTTAAAATCAAGTTTGCCTCGCCCGCATCAACTAAAACCGCAGCTAATTTGGGAATACGATTGTAATTGGAAGCCATACTGTAATTGTAAGCTCCCGTTCCTAGTACTACTAAAGTATCTCCTGTTTCAGTTTTTGGCAGTTTAATATCTTTGATTAAAATATCGCCTGATTCGCAATGTTTGCCTGCGATCGCGATCACTTGATTATGTTCAGCACTCATGCGATTTGCTACCACAGCGAGGTATTGAGATTGATAGGTAATAGGTCGAGGATTATCAGACATCCCACCATCAATCGTAATATAAGTCCGTCCTTGGGGAACGGTTTTGCTGCTACCAATAGTATATGCAGTCACGCAGGCTGTACCAATAAGCGATCGCCCTGGCTCGGAAATTAACTTAGGTAACGCTAAACCAAGATCTTGACAAGCCGATACCACACTGTTGGACACTGTTTTTACCCACTCGGTAATACTAGGTGGATCGTCAGATTCGGTATAACTAATGCCCAAACCGCCACCAATATTAAGCTCGGTCAGATTTAAATTGTATTTTTCCGCCACCTTAAACCAAGTCATCATTACTTTACCTAGATCTTGGTGAGGTTGCAGTTCAAAGATTTGGGAGCCAATATGGGCGTGAATACCGATGCAGTTAAGCGCTGGTTGATTGGATGCTTGTTGATTGGATAAGAA
>CAZLKI010000124.1:0-1091 GCA_964560035.1 uncultured Synechococcus sp. | reverse complement strand
GCCAGATTAGTAACGTTTTTAAGCTCTAGCCAATTATCAATAACAATCGTGCAACCACAGGCGATCGCCTCTTCTAATTCGATTTGAGATTTATTATTACCGTGCAAATAAAGTAAATCTGAACTAACTCCTGCTTGGAGGGCTGTAAATAACTCGCCACCCGAAACTACGTCTATACCTAAACCTTCTGAGAACACGATCGCACATACTGCCAGACAATTCCAAGCTTTAGAGGCGTAAATTACTTGAGATTCCCCTTGGTAATAGGTTTTAAAGGCATCGCGATATTGTTGACAGGCAGTCCGCAAGCTCACTTCATCCAGAATATATAAGGGCGAACCGTATTGTTTTAATAGCTCGACCACATCACAACCACCGATTTCGAGACGATCGTGTTGATTGGTTTTAGCCGTGAGGGGTAAAAGTTGTTGATTGGGCGATCGCTTATCTAATACAGCCATTAGTAGGTTTCTTTAATTTTTTAAGTTTATATTTTTTAACTATTATGCCTTCAAAATCATCACTTTTCTGCTATGACATTTTTCGTAGCTTTGAAATAAGGCAAAAGTCGATAATATAATCAGTTAGTTGTCGGCAAAAATAGCTTCTAAATTGCGATCGCCTCCGATCACTCTCATAATTTCTATCCCATCTCCTAAATAGTCCGATAAAAAATTATGTAGTTTTGCATGAGGATTCCGCGTAGATAAGGTCGGATGTTAGAGTAACTGCGACCTATTAGAGGAAATTGGGTTAAATATTTATATTTTTTGCCAAATTCAGTAAGTAAGCGATCGCCTGCTTCTACATTTCTATCAGTAAAATAGTCAATAATTTCTTGAAGGTCATTAATGGCGGCGGTATGATATATCTGAACATTAGGCTTTAAGAGTTTCATCAAGTTTTTGCCTAATTCGCCTAAGTAGGGCGATCGCTATTTCTCCATCTATTCCTTCGCCACGATCTAATTGTATAGCCGCAACATCAATTTTGATCCGAACTTCCTCTTCCCATTGATCGTAATGATTGTATCTTTTAACTGATGTTACGCAGAAGGATAAGAGAGGGACTGAAGTTGAGATAAGCTAGCT
>CAZLKI010000123.1:0-8603 GCA_964560035.1 uncultured Synechococcus sp. | reverse complement strand
GGTTAACATTATCTGAAGAATTATGGGAAAAGTTATTAGAGTTTAAATACATTTGGAGCTCTGCCACTTTTCCCGCATTACCACTGGCAATAATTAATGTTTTAAGCATTTCAAGTTTATTTTTTATAGATTTTTAGTTCAACTGTTCGAGGTTAAATCTCAATTATTCCTGCCTAATTTACATTACGCCCAATCATCTCTACCATCATTGCTAGAGCCGTAGACTTTAGTTTCTGCATGAATTTTGCGAGTTTTAGCAAATAATTCTGATTCTGATAACTGCCACTTTTCTAAAATTTTAATCAAGTCAGATTGAATATCTCTTGCCCCCGGAAATCCTCGATATCGAATGCAAAGTCTGGCTAAATCCGCAAAATTACGATCGCTAGTCTCAGTAACTCGCATTAGATCGTTAACAAGATTGCGATCGCCCCGATATAGAGGATGCAGTTGGTCTTTCTTCGGATTTATTACCTTAGGATCTGCCATATTCTAACGTCGCAAAATAATCATCTCAGAGTCTGTCCCTGTCATTACAGCAGAAGTCCTTGCCAAGATATGTTGTTCGGTATCGAGTAAAAATAATTTCTTAAAACTCAACGCCTGCGATCGCTTTTCTAAATCGGTTACCAATTGTTCCTGTAATTCAGGGTTAAGTTGATACCAAGCATCGGATAATTGCACGATTAATCTGCCTAGTTTAAAGTTGGTCTGCACTGAAGCAATCAAAGCTGCGCCATAGGATTTGGAAATGTCTGTTACTTGAGCTTGAATACTAGAAATTAAAACCCGATCGGGAGAAATGGGAACATCTCCAGCTTCAGGCGGAATGATCTCACTTATACGGTTAGATCCAGGTTGATTGACTGCCACCGAGTTAACAGGATGGGGCTTTAGCGATAGTAACAAGCTCAAAATTAAAACAAAAGCAAATGTTCCTAAAGGCTTTGCCAAGATAGGTTTAAGGCTGGCAGATGTAGTTATGGGCTTTAAAAACTCAGAAAGCGATCGCCCAATGGGAGCTAGAGCTATAGATGTCTTTTTCCATTGGCTGGTAGCTTGGAGATTAGTTTGGAGATTTTGCCAAGACTTATTGACTGTGGGCACAGATGCAACCTTAGTTGCAATCATATTAAGAGGTGGATCGATTTTTTCAACTACCTTAGTCACAAAGGTAAGTAAAGTTGGTACGAGCGGATCTTGAATAAAACTCCACGCCTCTTGCAATTCAGCTTTGACCTTTTGTTGGAGTGGAGTAGGCAAAGTTCGGTCAAATTTTGGTGTGCTTATTTCGGGAATGACTGCATTAACTGCGGTAGTGGTTGACTGAGAATTTTTGTCTGAACCCTTTCCTAAACTAGATATTCGCATTTGGAGTTGTGCCAAAAATACCCTGACTTTAATTAACAAGCTTTGAAACTGTGATGTAAAATTGCTCATATTTTGTAATGTTTGTTGGTAATAGTCCCAATTATATTTTTAGCAACTTGAATTATTTATTTAATAAATGTTGAATTAGATAATTAAATTTGGCAATTTAACTAAAAAATCTTAATTAAAATCTTAAATGTATTAGAATTAGTCACTAAATACCTTAACCTAAAACTTGTTTTAATGGCGATTCAAGGTTGTCGAAATGCTATAGAAGAACTCGTTATTGAAGAAACGAAAAATCAGGTCATGCGCTTATCTGGTACGGTTAAAGCTAAAACTAGCATTGATGATGTTGCTGCCTATGCTTTAAATCGCTTACCACCGATGTATGCTACTACACGTCGCGGCTATATTCAACAGCAAAAACGGGCTTATAGCGAGCTCAAGCAAGAAATACCTCAAACTATCAGTAGGGGGTTAATTGGGGTCAGAAAAGATTCCCTTAAAGATACAACTTCTTTGCCCGAAAGTGAATTAGAACGGGAAGAGCGATCGCTTTTAAAGTTGCAAGAGCTTTTTGGCACTAGCGATTTACGGTGGCGAGACGTGCCCAAAGCATTGGAATCAGTCCTAATGGATATAAAGCTTAAAGGTGCGGTTTCTTATAGTAATTATCAAAGTAAAGCCGTGCGTAGTGCTTCTAATGTATCGAGTTATCTCAAACGGCATTCAGAAGAAATTTTTTGGAAAAGTCAGAACTCTAAGCCCCTGATCGAAGATAGTATTGCGCAAATGACCGATATGAGAGAGTTGGCATCCTACATAGCTCCTGCTTTATGGAATTTTGTTAACACTTTAGAAAATTTAGTAGGTTCGATCGCTCAAAGGCAAATTAGTCGCCTAGATTCATCTTTAACTAAAAGAGTTAGCTTGGAAGAAGTATGTGCGTACGCCCTTAATCGATTGCCACCCATGTATGCCACGACTGAAAATGGCTTAATATACTGGCGAGATCGAGCCCGTAATGAATTATCTACAGATATTTTACTTACCGTACGTCAAGCCATCATGCTTATCCTTAAATCCCCATCTCGATTTTTACCACCACTGCCCTCAGACAAGTTTTCTGCCGAACAAGAAATAGCGACCGCCGAGTTAAAAGATATATTGCAAATTAATGATATAGATTGGCGAAATGTTGCGGTTGTCGTCCAAGATGCGATCGAGCAATCCCAAAGGGGAGAAATTATCTGGGTATCACGGGAACGTCGTAATCAATCAGACGGAAGATCATCTAGCTGGTAATTATATATTTGTCAACTAGAAACTCAACTTAGAATTAACTATGACGAATTAATTACGACGAATTAACTAAGACAGGCATCACTATGACATCGACCAAATACAGGTGTCGGATCTAGCCCAGTAATTTGCTGAAATTGAGATCCAGTCAGGGATGATTTGAAGTTAGAGATACCTTCCCAAGCCTGTAGACGTTCGTGAGCCTGCTTGATAAATTCTGTGCCTTTAATAAGTGGTAATTTCAACCAACTTGCAACAATTGTCTCTACGATCGCCAATTCAATTTGAGGAGGAGCATAAGCAATTAATAATTCCTCTAAATAGTCGTCAAAATCTTCGGTTTCATCACCGTGGAGTTCGTAACTATCAATAATATAATGCACCCGTTGGCGACTAATTTGCTCCCACAATTCCATTTCTTTGCATGATAATTTCTGTAATCTATGCCATCTTTTTAACAATGGTCACAATCGATAGCATTATGGCTAATATAACATGAGAGACGAACCACAAAAGATAATCACAGTCATTATTTGCAGCTATCTTTGACTTTCCTTACTAATGGATTAGTCTAATGGATTAGGAGAATATCTAAATCAACTCGATCGCTATCTCATATTCAGAAAATTCATTCCTAAAATCTAGCCGACCTCCACCGTCTTTGATAAGACCTGTCATCTAAACCTCTCTGTCCTTCGGTTCTTTCTAGTTCATTATCTTGAATAATTTGATTTAAGGCAACAATGCGATCTCCAGTAGCTGGATGGGTATTGAGAAAAGTCGGAGAATTACTAGAATTGCGGGTTAGTTTTTGCATAAACATCGGCATTGCTTTTACGGCATATCCAACTCTACTTAAGTTTTCTAGTCCACGGCGATCGGCATCAAATTCAGCTTCTCGACTGTTAGGTAAGCGCAGTGCCAGTTCGGTTCCCAAATTAACGATCCGATTGCGATCGGCACCGACTAAAGTGATAATTCCTTGGGTAATCGCTTGTTGTTTGACTTGTTCTAAAGCGTGCTTGCCTGTAATATGACCCATCTCGTGGGCAATGACACTAGCTAACTGTGCTCGATTATCCGCCGCCGCGATCGTGCCTGTGTTGATGTAGACATATCCTCCCATTGTGGCAAAAGCATTGATATTGCGGTCATCGACTACTTGAAAGGTGTAGGGAATCTTGGGGCGATCGCTCTGGGGGACTAATTCTGCGCCGATACTTTTTACTAAGTTATTAGCATCCCGATTGCGACTCAACCGCACTTGAGAGATAATATTACGATTTATTTGACTGCCCAACCGTACCTCTTCACTATCCGAGATATTGGATATTTCCACAACCTGAATGATCGTGGGGACAATTCTGAGTAAATCCGATAAATCTATGGAACTAGCTGAATATGGTGTCGCTAAAATCGCCAATGAAGCCGTAATCAATACAGCCAAAAGAAATTTATGACAGCGTTGTAGTGGATATAAAATTAGCTGATTGAAGTTCTTTTTCATACTTTTTCATGCTTTATAGATATTTGTGAATATTTGCGATCGGGATAAATTAGGACTTAGATACCTGCATTGACCGCAGATGGATGTTTTAAGTTTCCTAAGCAGTAAAAAGTCGATCTAGATCGACTTAAACTCATAATTAGAATTGCTGTCCTATGATAAATTAATCCTTGAGGTCATGCGAATCAAACCTTTGTTAGCCCTCCTAATTTTTTCTTAGTCATCTTCTTATTGTTGGGATTATCGTTGAAATGAATACTGAAACTAAAAATCTAGTTTATCAAGCCGAAAGCTGCTATCTTACTCCCCAAGAACTAGGTATATTTGACAATAATGTCGAGTCTATGCCTAAAAGACTGAGTTTATATAAACTGTTACGCGATCGCGAAATCAAAATCGTCCAAGCTGTAGCCGATCAAATTGAAGCACAAATGCCTAAAGCCGATCCTAATATTTTAGAACTTGGGATCAAAAATTTGCTTTTAGTATTGCGTTATTGTGCTATGTCAATCTTGAGTGATAACCCTACATTCCTTAAAACTAGATTATTAGATTGGTTAGAGCAAGTTACCCCTGTATATGAAATGAAAGCGGTAAATGTAGCTTTGTATAAGTTACTGAATCAAACTCTCAAAAAAGAACTAACTTCAGAACAATTAGCAGAAATTCAACCCTTAATTAACACTGCCCAAACTACTTTATCTGCCTAATAATTCGTAAATATTGCTTGCATAAATGGCTCATAATTCATAGTCATAAAATTTTAGATAAATAAAGCGATCGGAAATTTGAATGCGGCTAACTAACTGCTTTAATCCTCTTTGGCGATTGGGACTAATCATTTTCCTGCGCATACAAGTCAAAATTTTCTCAAACAATAAAACCACTCCCTTTTATAGAAAGTGGTTAGTTAAAATAATAATACAAATCTCAGTCTATCTAAATTTAGTAAGATTCTTTCCCAGAGCCAGAATTACTGTGACTACTTTGGGTACTGACAGATTCCTTAACAAATCCAGAATAAGCTTCCATACCATGTTCACCGATATCTAAACCTTCCATCTCTTCAGGTGGTGTAACTCTAATGCCAAGAGTAGCTTTAAGAATTACCCAGAAAATCCCAGTTAGCAATACTGTAAATCCGCCGACAGCAGCTACGCCTACAAATTGAATCCATAGCTGCTCAATACCGCCACCCATTAGGAGTCCAGCTTTCGGTCCAGCCGCATAAATTGCTCCAGCCTCAGTACTTGGTCCAATGGCAAATAAACCTACAGCCAAAGTGCCCCAGACACCATTACAGAGGTGAACAGAAATCGCACCTACAGGATCGTCAATTTGTAATTTGTCAAAGAAGCTTACAGCAAATACGACAATTATTCCACCCACAAAGCCAATGATAGCAGCAGAAGGAACACTCACAAATTGACAGCTAGCAGTAACAGCCACTAAACCAGCCAAAAGTCCATTAATAATCATGGATAAATCGGGCTTACCTAGAACTAACCATGCGGTTCCAGTGGCGGCAAGAGTCCCAAAAGCACCTGCCGTATTAGTGGTTAAAGCAATATGTGCGATCGCACTACCATCACCGACACCCATAGTCGAACCAGGGTTAAATCCAAACCAACCTAGCCACAGAATTAAAGCTCCTAAGGTGGCAATACTCATATTGTGTCCTGGCATTGGATTAGAGCTACCATCTTGGTTATAACGACCAATTCTTGGACCCAAGATTGCCGCTCCCATTAAAGCTGCCCAGCCCCCAACTGCATGTACAACATTAGAACCAGCAAAGTCCCAGAAGCCCATGTCAGCCAGCCAACCTGCACCCCAAATCCAGTGTCCTGTAATCGGGTAACAAACACCGACTAAGAGCAAACTAAAAATCAAAAAGCTCCCAAATTTAATTCTCTCTGCGACTGCACCAGAGACAATTGTAGCGGCAGTTCCAGCAAACACAAGCTGAAAGAAGAATTTGGCATTTAAGGGAACTCCAGTCCAGCTTAGAGAACCAAAAATGCCTTTATATGCCTCAAGTGTAGCGGGGCTATTATCAGCACCAGAAAGTAAAAATCCGCCTGCTGTCCCAAAAAAGTTGTTGCCATCACTAAACATGATCCCAAATCCGATCGCCCAGAAAGCGATCGTAGATAGGGCAAACACGATTAAATTTTTAGAAAGCACATTAACCGCATTCTTTTGACGGCAAAAACCAGTTTCCAACATGCAAAAGCCAGCATTCATAAAAAATACCAGCATCCCAGCCACCATTACCCACATGGTATCCATGCCAACTTTGAGTGTGCCGATTTGCTGTTCTACAGTTGGAGCAGTTGGAGCTTGCGCTTGAGCAGCTACACCCCATAACATTAGGATAATTGCCGCAAAAGGAATACAAGCCTTAGCTGTTGGGGTTAACCGCTTAATTCCCAACTTTAAATTTGCAAATAAACTAACTACCTCACCCTGTGGTCTAGTGGAGCGACTTCTCCGACTAGAACCACGAACCCTTATATTCATGCTTTTCAATTCCCGTTCATATTTACTGTAAAGATTTCTCAGACATTCCCTATGCAGAAAGTGCAAGTTTTTAATCTATATGTAGGTTCTATCAATTCCGATCTACAATTCTGCATCTTTAATCACAAAATCATCAATTACAAAGTTATCTTACTTGTCGCTAATAAACCGAGTAAGTCCAGATGCCAAAGCTTGGTCATACGCTTCTTCACCGTGTTCACTAATATCTAAGCCCTGTTCTTCAGCATTAAACTTAACTCTTAATTCAAGAATTATTTATTTTAGGTTTTGATTATTTCAAAGAACTTTAGAAAACAAAAACATTTTTTACATTTAATGCAGAATTATTTAATTAATATGGGTTCTAATAATTAAATAAAGTTTTTTAATTTAGTGTAGGTATTCCTCTTAGTTTATTTCTGATACCCTAAATTGCAAATTGCCGTGCATGAAACTGAGCGTATCTGCCAACTCGATCGATTAATTGGGCGTGGGTTCCCGATTCAATAATTTGTCCGTGTTCGATGACAAAAATCCGATCGCTATTTCGGACTGTGGCTAACCGATGGGCAATTACAAATACCGTCCGACCTTTCATGACTCGTTGTAAAGCTTCTTGGACGAGTGCTTCGGATTCGGCATCTAAAGCTGATGTAGCTTCATCCAGAATTAATATTTTGGGATTATGCAAAGAAGATAAAGTAGTTGAAACAACAGATTACGATACGCCTTTGGATGTAATGGTAGAGTGGCACATGTCCTCCGATTAGCCCGAAATCGTGATGAGGCGGAAACCGATCGCTCGATTAACGCAACATACGGAAACCGAGCAAAGATAAGCATTTATTAAAATTAACTCTCTCCCCGCTAGCGGAGCTTCTGCTTCTCCCAATTAGATTAAATTTAGTCATTAACTTCTAGCAAATCCATAGATTGCGAAAAAGATAATCGATTTTGAGCCGTGTTAATGACGGTGACCTATGGAGGTTAAAACTTGATGCTTTTAGGTACAACTTTGATTCTCTGAAGTAGAAAGTCGAACCTGTGGAGGTTAAAACTTGATGCTTTTGGGTACAACTTTGATTCTCTGAGGTTGAAAGTCGAACCTGTGGAGGTTGAAACTTGATGCTTTTAGGTTCAAACATGACCTTCGGAGCATGAAACTTGAACTTATTGAGGTTCAAACTTGATTGAATTTGGCTCAAAGTCGAGCTTAACTAGGTTCAAACATGACCTTCGGAGGATCAAACCCGAACCTTATCAAGCTCAAAGTTGGAGTAAATTATTTAAGCGATCGCGCTTTAAACCTCAGCGATCGCGGTAAAAGATGATTTCACGCCATAAAGATTATTTACCATTCGATCGAGTTCTTGATAGGTTTGACGTATTTGGACAATTTTGTTGAGAATTTCATTTCTTAGGCGATCGCATTCTTCAAAAATATATGTAATACTGGCATCGGTTTTAGGAATTTTACCTTCACTAAGGAGGCTTGTCCATGTTCGGGCTTTGTCAGCAAACTGTGGGAGGTAGTACATAAGATATTCCAAAACCAGAGGGCTTACAGATTTTAGGAATGCTTCTTTACCAAAGTAGAGGGTGTCATCTTTGATGCGAATTTTAGTAACTAGGGAATTGCGATCGCCTATTATTTCAAATCTCTGGGGTTCGGAATCTAAAAAGCTCCAATTGGTGAGTTTAAGCTGTTGCAAAGTTAGTAAGAAGTTAATTTCTACTTTTGGCTCGGCTCCGTTGTAATCAAAGATAATCCGATGTCCTTGTTGCCTGAGTTCATACATTTCCCAATTCCCAGCAATTAATGTATCTACTCTCTCTGTAAATGGTTGCTGTTTTTTGAGAGTGATATTTTTAATTGGGATTTTCCGCAAATCATCAG
>CAZLKI010000122.1:0-8611 GCA_964560035.1 uncultured Synechococcus sp. | reverse complement strand
ACCTAAATTATCTGAATCACCTAAATTATCAGATGCTTCCGCCCCAAATTTTCTAATGCCGTCACAAGCATCACTGGATTCTCCATCGTTAATATCCAAACCAATTGGGCAAGAAGGAGAAACTATTGTTGCCGAGTATGCTTGGATCGAAAACTTTTTGACTGCTGCCCAATGCCAAAGTTTACTGCAATACGTGCGGGCGCAAGAGCACAATTTTATATCTACGAGCAATTCTGATAATGATGCTAACTATCGGCGATCGATGGTGTTGTATACATTTCCTGAGTTTGCGGAATTGATGACTAAACGCCTAAATGAGATCACTCCCTTCATTTTGACTTACTTAAGACTAGATAGTTTTTCGCCTAGTAAAGTTGAAATTCAGCTAACTCTGCATAATGATGGTAACTATTACAAAATTCATAACGATAGTGGTAGCCCCGACTGTGCCAATCGAGTTTTGACCTTTGTGTATTATTTTTATCGCGAACCAAAGCAATTTTCAGGGGGAGAATTAGTGCTTTACGATAGCAAAATCGAAAATAACTGCTATGTTGCCGTTAGTACTTTTAAGACGGTTAAACCGCAAAATAATAGCATTGTGTTTTTTCCCAGTTACTATATGCATGAAGTTTTACCCGTAAGTTGTCCATCTCAAGCCTTTCTTGATAGCCGTTTTACGCTCAATGGTTGGATTCGCAACTAGAAGCCTCCTAAGAAGCTTGTTACAATTAATTTAACTAGCCATTTAATTTTTAATCTAATTCTTAATCATGCAAGATCTACTCCAGTCAGCGATCGCTCCCTACATGAAATCCGTTGATTTTTTAGAAGTGCGCCTAGAGCAAAGCGAATCTACGGGTATATCTTTTCAAGGTAGTCTTTTAAATTCGGTCGATCGCAACTTTGGTCTATCGGGTGGAATTCGGGCGTGTCATAAAGGCGGGTGGAGTTTTGTCACTTTTAATGATGTTACTAACCTTAAAGAAAGAATTGAAACGGCAATTTCTCAAGCCAAATTAATTGGGAACGAGACCACGCAATTAGCAGAAGTTGAGCCAATTCAAGCTGTAGTTAAGGTCGAAATTGCCAACGATCCCCGTGGAATTTCCTTAAATCAAAAGCGCGATATTTTAGAACGCTACAACAAAATGCTTTTAGACTTCGATCCGCGTATTCAAACCACGATGACGGGCTACCGCGATCGCTTTGGTACTAGCTACTATGTCAATTCCCGTGGCACCAGCATTTCCCAAGAACGACTAGATGTATCGGGTAGATTTGGGGTAATTGCGCGTAATAACGGTACCGTCAGACAGGGTTTTGATTCGGTTAATTCCCGCACCAGTTTTAACATTATGGATAACCTTGACGATCTTGTCGTAGATACAGCAAAAAGAGCAGTGCGCCAACTCGAAGCCTCTCCCGTTAAAGGCGGACAATATACCGTAATCCTCGATCCCTACTTGGCAGGAGTATTCATTCATGAAGCTTTTGGGCATTTATCCGAAGCCGATTTTGTCTACGAAAACCCTAGAATGCAAGAACTGCTGACACTGGGCAAAGAAATTGCCATCCCCGAATTAAATGTGGTTGACGACGCTACAATCCCCAATCTCCCTGGCAGCATGGTTTACGATGACGAAGGCGTTCCAGCCCAAAAGAAATATCTGATTAAAGATGGCATTCTCACCCAACGGATGCACAATCTCGAAACCGCAGGTAAGCTTAACGAAGCTCCCACAGGTAATGCTAGGGCTTTGACGGCTCAATATCCTCCTCTAGTGAGAATGACCAATACGGCGATCGAGGCAGGCTCCCAAACTTTTGAGCAAATGCTGAGTGGGATCGAAGAAGGAGTCTATGCGGTCAGAATGCTTGGCGGACAAACCAATGGTGAGATGTTTACCTTTGCGGCGGCTGAAGGTTATATGATTCGTGATGGGCAAATTGCCGAGCCAGTCAGCGATATCAGTCTTAGTGGCAATGTGTTTCAAACTTTAAAAGACATCGATGCGATCGCCTCAGATTCTGTATATCGTAACGGTGGCTGTGGCAAAGGCGGGCAGTCTGGTTTACCCGTAAGCGTGGGCGGACCTCATATTCGCATTCGTAATGTTGTTTTAGGCGGTAGATAATATCTCAAAGATAATGTAGCCTAATTTAATTCCTAATTTAATTTAAGAGTACAAATTACTTAAAGTTAGGTTATAATTTTTCGTCTAAGCGGATATGGCGGAATTGGTAGACGCGCTAGATTTAGGTTCTAGTGTCTTTGACGTGCTGGTTCGATTCCAGTTATCCGCATAATCTTAGAAGTATAGTGAAGCATAATTTTAAAAATCGAGACTTAGCGATCGATTTTAATTATTTAGAGTTGGGAAAAATATAATAATTCTGCTACTCTTCTCGTAAAGGAAGATTAATTTTTTAGTTGGCATATTTTTAATAGCTGCTTAATATCTGCAAAGTAATTAGTAACATTAATTTTTGACACGTTAATCTTTTGGATTGCTACTTCTTAGGCGCTACACATAACTGAGTCGATGACTAAAATTTTTGCTTTTACTAATAATAAAGGCGGCACAGGTAAATCAACCCTATGCTCTAATGCGGCACATTTTACGGCGTTAACGGGTGCAAAGGTTCTAGTAATTGATATGACCTCTCAAACCACCTGTAGTAGTTTATTTTTAGGCACAACTAATAGTTTAGAAGAGAACGAAACTGTTCTGGCATTCCTTAAAAAGCGACCAGATCGGCATATCGAAGAATTAATTTTTGAGAGTAAAAAGGGATTAGATATAGTCTCTTCCCATGTCTCAATGGCAGAGGCTGTGGCTCAACTCTCGGCAATGCAAATGGGGAAAGAGGGAGTATTAAATCGAGAAATTGAAAGAATTAAAGCGCATTATGATTATATTTTTATCGATAGTCCGGGCGATTTAAACGAACTTACGGCTAATGCCCTTGTGCCCGCAACTAAAGTTTTTATCCCAACGCGTCTCAATCGCACAGATTTCCAATGTACTGAGACTACAATAAGTTTTATTAAGGAAGCTGAAAATTTTATCGGCGCGCGCAACGTAAAGGTAATCATTAATATGTTGGACGATCGCTATCTATCAAATGGCGCATGGTCAAACTCGCATACAGGGGCATTATATAAGCAAGCACAGATTACTTTTGCCGAAATTCTATCACCTGTGACTATTCCTGACAGTACAGATATTCGGACAGCGTTCGATCGCGGGTTAACAGTAATAGAATATAAACCATGTGAGGTCGCAGCAAAACGAATTCAAGAATTGGTTAATCAGGAGGTCATGTGTGACTGAATCTAACTTAGTAGCTAATTTTTGGGCAGGCAGTGAAATTTCTACGGAAATGTCAGAACAATTGTCTGGAGAAGTATCTCATCCTAGATTTAGGCAGTTTGAGGTTAACGAACCTGCACTATCTCCAGATCGTCCATCTGAACCCTTACTAGATCGAAAATTAGCTCCCGAATCTACAGATGAATTAATAAGTCTGCGTCAAGAGATAGCTGACCTCAAGCAGATCCTAAAAGAAAAAGAAGTAAAAGATAAAAATACATCTCAACTTAAGACTGTAGAAAGATTAAAGCAGGAAATAAAGAACCTAAAACTAGAGTTAAATAATACAGAATCTACTGCCCAAGCATTACAGCGATCGCTCCACAGCCAACTCCAGCACAATTGGGAGCAACAACAACATGAGATCGTCATATCTTTTGCCAAGCTACAGACTTTAGATCGAGAACGTCTGGCACTTCAAGAAACCCAAATCCAAGACTTAAATCAACAAAAGCTATTACTCGAACAAACTCAACAAGAACTCACTAATAGCCTTGAAGCTGCCTTAATAGAATTGGCTCAAAATACTAAAGCCCTGCAAAAAATTCAAGCAAACGGTCTCAATCGCGAGTCTAATCGCGAAAGTAGTAAAAATATCTCTTTACAATCCGTACTCGAGCAATCTCTTAGAAGTTTGCAGAATGAGTATACTAATTCTCAAAATCGGATTAAAGATCTAGAATCACAAATTGGCGAGCTTCAAGAACAAATTCTCAAGCAATCGGGACAAGCTGTAGAGTACGAAGCGGCGGTACAACATTGGAAAGAAAAATGTACGATCCATCAAAATCACGCCCTCCAACTTAGTGCCGCTTTAGAAAGATTTATAGATGGTAAAGATATTCCTAAAATCGCCGACCCCCCCAAAGTCGATTTACCTTCATTCTTAGTACGTCAGAGAAGTTAAGAGAAGTTACTAATCCGAAAAAGTTAGTGCGCTGCGGAAATTAAGAAAATTAACGATAATTATTAAACTGTAATGCAGTCGGATAATCTTGAGCTTTAACTAATTGCATGATTGCCTGTAACTCGTCCTTGGACTTGGATGTAACTCGTAAAGAATCACCTTGGATTGCTGCTTGTGCCTTGGGGAAATTATCTCTAATTGATTTGGAGATCTTTTTAGCTAGATCTTGCTCGATCCCTTTTCTCAGTTTAATAATCTGAATAACGCGATCGCCACTGGCAGACTCGATCTTACCGTAGTCAAAAATTTTCAAAGATAGATTGCGTTTAATCGCTTTTGATTGCAGCACATCATGAATGGCAGTAAGCGTAAATTCACTATTGGTTTTGATCGTAATACTTTCGGTCTCTAAAACTAATTCGGTGCCAGTGTCTTTAAGATCGTAACGGCTTGTAATTTCTCTTCGAGTTTGGTCTATGGCATTAACCAATTCTTGATGTTCAAAATCACTAACTACGTCAAAGGAAAAACTTGTTGCCATAGGTATATATAAATTACTTAATAATTTTTATTTGATCGCTTGACGATTAACTTAGAATTGTAATGGATAGCCAATATGATTATTGTTTTGTTTTCTTTTTCTGGTTCTTGCAAATTTTTAAACCTACTTTTAGATTTTAATCATTGCTATTTAGGGTTTTTGCCCTTTCTTGAAAACGCTATAAGATTAGAATCCTCAAATTTGATTTAGTTTTACTTTCTAACGATTACCTAAAGATATGAACAACTTTGCCACAACCACTTTATCAAACAAAGGATTTAGTAAGGGATCTCCAGTATTAGCTTTACAGCATTTTTGCAAAAATCAAGTTACTGGTCGCTTACAGGTTTTATGGCATGAAGTTAGTTGGGTGATTAGATTAGAAAACGGTAAGGTAACTTATGTCCGACATTCTATAGAGCCTTTTGATAATTTGATCTGTCATCTGCGCGATATGAGTTATGGGATTCCAACTTTAACTAAGGAGTTTCGGGCAAAGGTAACGGATTTATTTGAAGATATGAGTAACGCGAGGGAAGAGTTACTTGATGCCGAAGAGATTACCTATCAATGTAACGAGTATGAGGCGTTGTGCTGGCTTTTAAACCAACAGCATCTCAAACCCACCCAAATGGCAACGATGGTCGAGAAAATGACAAAGGAATCTATAGAGCTATTATTTTGGGTGGATGAGGTTAATTATAAATTTAGCGATCGCCTTGATAATCCTCAAAGTCTTTGCAAATTGGAGCTTTCTACATTAATTGCCTACGTGCAGCAAAGGTTTAGATTATGGCAGTTTTTGGCACCACAGGTATGGTCTCCATATCAACGCCCTTATTATTTTGGGCAAAGTAAAAAGCAAAAAGAGCTCTTGCCAGAAATGAAGTTACAAGAAAAATTTAGCACGATCTTAAAAGGTTTTAGTTTTAAGCAGTTGGCAATTTTAATGCGACAAGACGATGTCAAAGTAGCAGGCGGTTTGCTTCCCTATATGGCAGAAGAAGTCGTGGTTTTAAGAGATCCTCAACCCCCCTTTAATAAATTACCTAAAGTTCCCACTCAACTATCCGCACCATTGAAGTTAATTACTGCTCCACCTGCGGTTAATTCTCAATCTTCTCAATCTCCTAATGCTACTTCTGCGGTCGCTTTAAATCCCAAACCCCCCGAAAATTTGATTGCCGATATTGAGGTCGATGAGACTACTTATACTATTGCTTGCGTGGATGATAGCCCTACAGTATTAACGGAGATTGGCAGATTTTTGAAGGATTCTAATCTTAAATTTTATGCTTTTAACGATCCCTTAAAGGCACCAATGCAGATTTTAAAGCTCAAGCCCGATCTGATTTTGCTCGATGTCAATATGCCAAAGGTGGACGGTTATAAATTGTGCGGCTTACTCAGAAATAACGCTGCCCTCAAAAATATCCCAATTGTGATGGTTACAGGTAATACGGGCATTATCGATCGCGCCAAAGCCAAAATCGCTGGCTCCACTGATTATTTAACCAAACCTTTTACCCAAGAGGGATTGTTGAAGATGGTATTTCGGCATTTGACCTAAACTTATTCTGTAAAAATATTAATTCAATCCTCAAAAATTACTGAGAAAAATATTATGGATGTTGCTTATCTGGAGATTCAAGTTAGTCAAAATACATTTCTAATCCCGATCGCCAGTACTCAAGAAGTTTTAAATGTGGCAGCTAGTTTAGTCGTACCTGTGGCTAATATGCCTAAATCTGTTTTAGGATTGCTCAATCATCGCAGTCGGGTTTATTGGACGCTAGACTTAAGCGAGGTTTTAAAATTATCAACTCCAAGTGGTTTAGGGAATAGTTCAATCGCTAATTTAGCAAAATATCCGATCGCAATCATGGCAGTAAAAGATGAAGTTATGGCGATCGCTGCGGAAAAGATTAATGGCATTCATAAACTATCTGCGCCAACTCAACCTTTAGATGCCAAAACTCCCAATAATCTTCGCCCTTATCTCGAAGGTTATATAGATAATATTGGCGTATTAAATGCCGATGCTTTATTAAAGTCAGTTAGTAGTTAGATTACTTAGCGTAAATTTAATTTATATATTAAGATTTCTAAGTTAAACTTTCTAAGTTAATATAATGAACATTCGATATAAATAATTTTCATTCATATTTATGCCTAAAATTATCGATCGCCAAGAATATCGCCAACAACTTTTAGATCGATGCTTTGACATATTTGCGGAAAAAGGTTATGCCTCAGTAACTATGCAGCAAATCGCCACTGCTTTGGATGTCTCCACAGGTACGCTCTATCATTACTTTCCCAATAAAAAGGCTTTATTCGAGCAACTGATCGATGACATTTGTAACCGAGATATTTTCATGGCAGCAAGTAGGTTAGGGGAAAAGCGATCGCTTACCGAAAAATTAGAGTGCTTAGGTGAATTTATGAGCGAAAGAGAAGACTACTTTATCAAACAGATTTATCTCTATGTAGATTTTTGTCAATCTTCCGATCGTTCTGAGGATAGTATCAGTTTGAGGGGAGCCGATCGAAAATACTTGGCGGCAGCTATGGAAATTTCAGAAATTTCCGATCCAGCCATTGCTCGATTAGTGATGAGTTTGCTAAATGGACTGCTTTTCGATCGCCTCTGTGGAAATGAGTTTTCCATTGTCGAGCAGATGAGATTAATGGGAAGTCTTTTAGAAAAAGCTTTAGATAAAAAGACGTTAGATCCACAATCAAGCCCAGCAAAATTATAGTTAAGAGAATAGTTAAGAGCATAAAGGAGAAAAATGAATTTGATATCTTTTCGTAAACCGTTGTTCTTGGGTTCCTTGGTTGTAGGTGCGATCGCGGCGATTGGGATTTTTTATGCGTATTCCCATTTATCTCAGGGTGCAAATGATAAGAAAAACTCTGAGAATCTAGAAATAGTCACGACTCCCCCCAGAATTACTGCACTAGGCAGATTGGAACCCCAAACCGAAGTGATTAGCTTATCCGCACCCGTAAATTTGGATGGCGATCGCATTGCTAAAATTTTGGTCAAACAAGGAGATCGAGTTAAAAAAGGTGAAGTTATTGCGGTTTTAGATAGTGGCGATCGCTTTGCTGCTGCCCTAGTTGTAGCCGAACAGAAGGTGTCTGCCGCCCAAGCAAAAGTGGCACAAGTTCAAGCAGGCGCAAAATCTGGAGAAATACAGGCACAAAAAGCCGCGATCGCCAAATTAGAAGCCGAACTTCAAGGCGAAATTCCCACTCAAGCTGCACTAATATCCAGACTAAGAAAGGAGTTAGAAAATGCCCAACGCGAATTTCAACGCTATCAACAATTGGCACGGGATGGAGCAATTACCGATTCACTTTTAGATACGAAAAGATTGACGATGACAACTGCAAGCGATCGCCTACGCGAGGCAAATTCCGCCCAAAACCGCACAATTCAAACTTTAAAAGCCCAAATTAATGAAGCTGAATCTACATTAATCAAAATTACCGAAATTAGACCTGTAGATGTTCAACTTGCACAAACCGAAGTTGCAGGGGCGATCGCTGAGGTGAAACAAGCAAAAGTAGCGCTATATCAAGCCTACATCAAAGCTCCAATGGATGGACAAATTTTAAAAATCTACGGTCGTGAAGGTGAAAAAATTGGCGATAAAGGCATTGCCGATTTCGGACAAACATTACAAATGGTGGCAGTAGCGGAAATCTATCACACCGAAATTTCCCAAATTCGGATCGGGCAACAAGCCATAGTTACGAGTTCTACTTTTGCAGGAG
>CAZLKI010000121.1:6964-8663 GCA_964560035.1 uncultured Synechococcus sp. | reverse complement strand
AACCACCAACTTCCAGCCATGACTAATGTTGCAAAAATCAAGATGATAAAATAAATTCCTGTGGGCGGAACTACTACGCCAAAAAGAATCAGTTTTGATACATCGGTAATCCCGTTGGTTCCTCCCGTATAGGCTTGTTGACTAACAAAGAAAGTCGTTAGTGCCGAGGATATGGCAAGGGTAATAACTGTGATGTAAACACCACTTACCTTGGAGCGAAAGATAAACGAGCCGATCGCATAGGCAAAACCCGCAGGAATTACGACTGTGGCGATTACTGCGACTGGGAAATACTGTAATGGCGCAATAAACCAAGGTAGTTCTTTTAAGCCATTCCACACCATGAAATCTGGCAGTGAACCGCCATAATTATTTGCCGTTGCGGAGAGATTTAGCTTTAAGTAATACGCCATCGCATATCCGCCCAAGGTAAAGAATACTCCATGGGCGAAGCTAAGGATACCTGTGAATCCCCAGATCAAATCCAGAGAAACGCCTAAAGTCCCGAATAGCAGCAACTTTGCCATCAGATTAGTCTGAAATGTTCCAGCCACAAATGGGAAAATCGTAAAAATTACCAAGACAATTGCACTCGTAATAAGCCATCTTTTCGGAACAAAACTTGCTTGTCTAATCTGACCTACTTTTGCCATGTTAAAACCTCCATCGATTGTTAATAATTAGAGCGTTTTGTTTAGCTTCGCTTTTGAACCGTAAACAGACCTTCTGGGCGGTAGCGAATCAAGACAATTACAGCAGCTAAGACAATTACCCTTGCGGTCGGGTCATTGATTAGATATGCGATCGCCGCATTAGACTGACCAATCAAAACGGCTCCTGCTAAAACCCCGACAAGTTTATCGACACCGCCAGTTACCACCGTCATCCAAGCATCCACCAGATAATCCTGTCCCATCGGTGGAGCCACACTCTTAAGTGATGAAATAACAGTCCCTGCAACTCCTGCAAGTCCACACCCATAGGCGAATGTGAGCATATCGACAAGGCTAGTATTAACACCCAAGCACTTTGCCATATCTCGGTTTTGGGTCACGGCTCTTACTTCTCTTCCTAATGTCGTGCCATATAGTAAGAAAGCGGTAATACCTAAAAGGAATAACGCCATGAAAATTATAAACAAGCGGTAATAAGATATCTCAATTGCTTGACCGCCAATTTGGAATGGAGTCCAGTTTCCGCGAATATATGGAGGCGCTTTGACATACTTAAGTTGGGCAGTAAAGATCAGCTTTACCACACCTTGAAGGACAATACTCAGTCCCCAAGTTGCCAAGAGAGTCTCCACAGCTCGCCCATATAATCGCCGCACAATCGTTAATTCAACAATTGCACCGACGATCGCTGTGAAGAGAAAAGAAAATGGAATTGTCATTAACAAATCCATTTTAAAATTACTTTGCAATACAAAAGTCGTATACGCGCCTAACATGATAAATTCACCATGCGCCAAGTTAATGATCCGCATCACTCCAAACGTGATCGATAGTCCTAACCCAGTCAACAATAGAATGCCAATAATTCCAACTCCGTTGAGAAGCTGATTAGCAATTGCGATTAGATCGAGAGACTTCGCAGGCGGAGTAGCTTGGGCAAAGTATACTAACGATGATAATGAATTAAATGGCAAAACGTTCATGACTTTATTAGTTGGCTATTAATTGAACCATTTGGTATTTTT
>CAZLKI010000121.1:0-6864 GCA_964560035.1 uncultured Synechococcus sp. | reverse complement strand
TCTTTTAGAAATTCGACTGGAATATCTTTCTTTGTCTCTACGATCGAGTTGCTGCGATCGTCTGGGGTTTTGTGAACACAGACACGACCCTTGTAGAGAGCTTGACTCCAAGGAATTGGCTTAACTGCAGCCTTAGTTGCAAACACGATTTCTGCTTGACCATCTGCTTTCCACTTACCAATTCTGGAATAGAGATAGGTGTGGTAGTTGTCTGGATCGGACTTCACAGTTCCCTGAGGAGCCTTGAATACTTGACCTCTAGTGGCTTCACGGAGATTGGCAGTGTTAAATGGCTTACCTTCCATAGCACATTTCTCCATTGCTTGTGCCATAAAGAATGTTTGGATGTATGCAGCTTCCATAACACCGTTGGTAACGCGATCTGGACCAAACTTTGCCTTGAACTGTTCCACAAAGGCTTTGTTTTCAGGAGTGTCAACTGATTGGAAATAATTGAAGCTAGTGAAATGCCCCTCGGCAAACTCAGAACCCATCGCTTGAATTTCTTCTTCGGTGGTGGGGAAAGCCATAATTGGAATGTCCTTGGAAGTGACCCCAGCATCCTTAAGCTGCTTGTAAAAAGCGGGAATACTGTCACCAACTAGATTGCTCAAGATGAAGTTCGGCTTGGCTTGCTTGATCTTGTTGATGATCGTGATAAATTCAGTTGTACCGAGAGCAGCATATTCATCACCGACAACTTCACCACCACCGTTGACTAGCTCAGCCTTGGCGATCCGATTGCTTTCTTTCGGATAAATGTAGTCAGATCCGATGAAGAAACCTTTTTTACCAAAGTTCTTGATGCAATAAGGGATTGAATCGGTGATTTGTTGATTGGGTGCAGCACCAGTGTAGAAGACGTTCGAGCTACATTCGTTTCCTTCATAGTAAACAGGATAGTAGAGCAAGCTATCTTTTTCTTCAAAGACTGGGAGCACTGACTTACGACTAGCTGAGGTGTAACATCCAAGTACACAAACAACTTTGTCTTCATCAATTAAACGCTTGGACATTTGGTTATACAAATCCCAGTTAGAGTCTGGATTGACAACAGCCATTTCAATCTTTTGTCCACTGATACCTTGCTTGCCAGCCCAAGGTCCCTTACCTTCGTTGATTTGCTCGATCGCTAAGAAAGTTGCATCTTGTAATGACTTTTCGACAATTGCGATCGAGCCTGTGGTGGAGTACATTACGCCAACCTTAATTCCTGGCTTACCATCAGTAGTGGTAGGGTCTCCACCGCCTTGAGTACATGCAACCATAACGCTACTAGCAGCGGCTAGGGTTCCATACTTAATAAAACGACGACGTGTAATTCTATTTCGATCGTCACTGGGTCTATTTAGCTTCATTTACCGAAATTCTCCTTAATTGTTTTAACATTCACACCGAATAATTTAGAACTGTTTTGTAACTCTAATGTCCGACCATCCAAGGACGAGGTCCTGAATGATACTGGACTCTAGGAGTTTTTGGTTCTCGCTCGATCTTAACGAGATTTGGCTCCGAACTGACTTTCTTCGGTACCTGCGACCTTGATAATGTCATTAGCGGCGAAAAAACCCTTTTGCCTTGCTCATTGCATTCTGGACAATAAGCAGGGTTAGCAAACTCAGCCATCGATCGCCACACTTCAAAAACATCACATTTATCGCATCTAAATTCGTAAAGAGGCATATTTTCTTGAAGCTCCTTAAACTGGAAGAATATTTTTATCAAAGATGGCAGTTGGAATTGCAAGGGTACAACAAGCATTGGGAATGTCTACAATGCCACTCACCCGACCTTCTATAGGCGCACAACTAAGTAGTAGATAAGCCTGCTCACCTGTATATCCAAACTTTTTGAGATAGGCGATCGCATTCAAACAAGCTTGACGGTAGGCAATATGGACATCCATAAAATACTGCTTACCACTAAACTCATCCACTGAAATTCCTTCAAATACCAAGAACTCCGAATAATGAGGTTCTACAGGACCTGGCTTGAAAATCGGATTCACCATGGCATACTTATCAACACCACCTTTGATGATATCGACATGAATGTCAATGAATCCAGACATTTCGATCGCGCCGCAAAAAGATATCTCTCCATCTCCTTGAGAAAAGTGAATATCTCCCATTGAGAGCTTCGCGCCTTCCACATACACTGGGAAATAAATGCGTGTACCTCTAGAAAGGTTTTTGATGTCGCAGTTGCCACCGTGCTCGCGAGGGGGGATAGTCCGAGCCGCTTCAGCCGCAACACGAGCATATTCAGACTGAGGCAAAGTACCGAGAACCGCATTTAATGGATTAGGCAGTGCTGCCAATACTGGCACTCCATCTATATTGATACCAGCTCCGTAGGTACGAAGATCTGGTTTGCTATTAACCAACTCAGTTTCTCTCTTGTTCCATTTAGCAAGTAGCTCGTGGGAAGGCGCACAACCAATTAGCCCTGGGTGAGTAATACCCGCAAACTTGACACCAGGGATATGCCTCGAAGTAGCGTAAATACCTTGGAGATCCCAAATAGCTTTAGCAGGATCGGGATAGTGGTCAGTCAGAAAACCGCCACCGTTTTTTCGATCGAAGATGCCAGTAAAGCCCCATTCATCCCCTTGGAGCGTACCCATATCCACAAGATCGACTACGAGGATGTCTCCAGGCTCTGCACCATTCACCCAAATAGGACCGCTTAACACATGAACAATTGACAAATCAACATCGCGAATGTCATCGGCGCTATCATCATTCTTAATCTGACCATCAGTCCAGTCTTTGCATTCAATCCGAAATACATCACCAGGATTAACAGAAGCAATGGCTGGAATATCTGGATGCCAGCGATTATGACCAGGTAACTCTTGCTCACTCATTGGCTTAGTGAGATCGACCTTGAATAGCGTCTTCGGCATAAAATTCTTTCTAAGTTTATAAAAGAACAAGTAAAGTTGAACTCAATCCACACAGATTTTTAAAATCTGTATATTCGGCAAGCTTTAACCGAATTCCATTGATTGAAGATATACTGCGTTACTTTTTCTTTGCAATCTGTCATGTTTTATACAAAATATAAGAGATTGCACCAACCTGAATAATTCATAAACGAAAGAAAATAAGTTGTTTAAGCCAGTAATCCTCATAATAAAAATTGCGCCGATTCAAATTTGAAGTGCAACATATTCTAATGACCCACATTTGCCGAAAAGGCTAAAAAGCTGATCGATCGAGACAAGATAGTTGTAGTATTCGGATGCTGGACATCTGCCAGTCGTAAGGCTGTACTGCCAGTATTTGAGTCAAAGGATCGTTTATTATTCTATCCTGTGCAATATGAGGGACAGGAATGTTCCAAAAATATCTCTTACACAGGCGCGGCTCCCAACCAACAAATTGAGCCTTAGATGAAACATCTGTTGAAGAATAAAGGGAAGGAATTTTTCTTAGTAGGTTCGGATTTGCGTTTACTATAAATTTCGCTAACAGCACGGTAGCGTTTTACCCCCGTAAAGGCATTCTCACACGAGACCCTTGACGATTTATTTCCCTTACTCAAATCAATGCTTACGCGGATGGGAGGAGATTTAAGTGGGAGCAACAGCAATAACTAGCGATCGCCCATGCCATCATGGGACAGCCAAAATTATTAATCCTCAATGAGCCTACAGAAGGAATTCAACCATCGATTATTTTTGAGATCGAAACCGCAGTCCGAAATATTGTCGAGACTACAGGGATTTCTATTCTTTTAGTCGAGCAACATCTGCATTTTGTCCGTCAGGCTAACTGGTACTACGCCATGCAAAAAGGCGGAATAGTGGCACCAGGCGAAACTAAGGAACTCAGCAGCGAAGTCGTCCAGAAATTTCTCGCGGTTTAATCTTTACACTTTTAGATGTAGTCATTCCAACTTTTGGCGATCCACATCGCTTTGTAATTCTCTCACTGTATTTAAAATAGAAGCAAAGCGAAGTCCAAACTGAGTAAATTTATATCCCACCCTTGGCGGCACTTCCAGATATACAGTTTTTTCCAGAATGTCAAAATCGGCGTTGCACATTTAGTTGCACATTTAAAAGATAGAAAACCATTTGGACATATACTAGCCAATGAGTTAATCCTTATGAATTATCAAAATCATCCTGTTGTCGTGCAACGCCGATAAATAATCTGCCCTGATGATATCAATCACGATCGGAATATGGCTAAAAAGTCTCTTAAAAATAAATACTAATTAAGCTAAAGGGTTTACTACATCAATGGTAAAGCCCCAACCACTGACTTTAAATCCACCATAAATCTTGCAGGTTTTCCGCAGTTCGGTGATGCCGTTAACATCAATATGACCTTGAGAAATCATATATTTTGCGGCACCGCCACTATCAGCCACGCCACAGACCTTCAGAAGATCGCACAGGGCGATGTACTCGCTGCTTAAAGTGAATATTTCATTTATATCATTCATTATTATTATTTATGAATTTTTAGGAATAGATAGTTTCGTCTTGCTTTTGCCATGCAGGATCGACTATGCAGATAAATACCAGTGGTTCGGAACCAGTATTAGTAATAAATTGCTTGGCATTTGGGGGAATATAAATGGCATCGCCCGATCCAACAGTTTGAGTTTCGCCGGCAATGTGCATTTCTCCAACTCCACTCAGAATATAGTAAACCTCTGAAGTAGTTAGGGAATGAGGCTGAGAAGTATCACCAACAGAGACGATCGCATGAGCAAGGCTATATCTTAGATCTAAAGGCTGCTTATCGGGATGGAGAAGTTCGCGTAAAATCGTGCGATCGCCTGCGATAAATTCCTCACATTCATTAAGTTTACGAATTAACATTTTGGTTTATTTGTATTTATTTTAATCAAGACGTTCTAGTTATTTAAGTCTAATTATTTAACAAACTTTGAGCTGTGGGAAATCTGGGGGTAATTGCGGTGCGATCGCCAAAACGTAAAATTGCCCCGATCGCATCTAAACGATTTGACCATGTGGAAACTCGATAGCGTCCTTCTAGGTTCTCTAAACTCATCCATTTTCCCAGATTAGCCGACATATTCTGTAACGCTGATTGAGCTTGTTTCATACTATTACGATTGGGGCTGCGGTTAAGTTCGAGTAATGCCCGATCTAAAACTTCGATTTGGCGTTGCCAACTACTGAGGTCGTCTTTAGACATCCAGACGCGATCGCTTTTAATTAAAGTTTGCCATTCTTGCTTAAGAGCAGCATAGCGATTTACAGCCGCCCGAAATGGTTCGCGATAGGGCAGAATCGATTCATTTTGACTGGTTTTCAAATACTTTAAAATGCTCTCAAAACCAGGACGAAGATGTTCTACAGCAAATAGCGAATAACCACCAGCAGGTAGATCTCGCAGTGCTTGTAACTTGTCTAAAAGCTCGGCGTTACCTAAGTCTTTGATTAGAACACCGGGCAAAAGTAAAACAGGGGCTTGAGATACACCAGCAAGCGCAGGCTGAACTCCTTGTTCTAAGAAGACGCTCGTATCGGGGGCATAGGTCATGGGAACCAATAAATCTACATCGCCTCGATTCACCCAGGCTTCCCAATTTTGTTGCATCTTATTAATGCGATCCAATGGCTTCCATGGAAATACGGCTGCCGAAATTATGGTGCGGGGTTTGATTTGCTTGATCTCTTTAGAAACCTTGGCGACAAATTCATCGACCTGTTGTACTTTAAATGTAGTCCACATCCACCATAGAGAAGGATTATTAGGAGTGAGTGTAATCGGGTCAACGCCTGTAAGTGCTTGAAACTTACCCCTAGCAGCAGTGCCAAATCCAAAATCTCTACCATTCTCTTGGCGTGGATAGCGAATATAGTCAAGTTGTAACCCATCTACGTCATAGCGGGTAACGATTTCTTTATAAAGGTTGAGCAAATAGCTTTGAACGGCGGGATTAGCGGGATCGAGAAATGTCTTACCTTCTGGAGCAAATTTTGTGCCATTCCGTTCGAGGTTGATCCAAGTAGGATTGCGCTCTAAAACTGGACCGATATAGTTAGCTGGTTTATTGACTAGGGCATTATGACGTTTGTTGCCGACCCCATATACCCACACCCAAGCATGGAGTTCCATTTTACGCTGATGTGCTAACTTAACGGCTGATTCTAAAGGATCCCAGCCCCTAGTTAAAGGATTTTGTTGGGGAGCGATCGCACTGGGATAGATGGTATAGCCAGCATTTACAGTTTCAAAGAAAACCGTGTTTACCCCTGCTGCCGCCATGCGATCGAAGACTTCAGCTAATTTGCGTTCCGATCCCGCAGCGACAATTGTGCCTCGATCTACCCAGATGGCTCGGACTTCAGAGAGGTTTGAGAGGGTGTTGGTCGGGTATTCTTTTAATAATTCTTGGCGGGCTTGTTCCCAGCGATTTCGTGCCTCAGAGGAGTTACCGCTTTGAATGATTTGGTTGAAATTTTGCAATAACAACTTGGCATTGGCGATCGCTTGCTTTTGCTTGGGCGATTCTTGAAAAGTTCGACTAGCTTGGGCGGTATTTATAGAGTTTTCAATTCTCCCGACTAATTCTTGTAAATCTTGACGCATCCCGATCGCTTCAAGGGCATTAATCGATAAGCTCGAAACTGAAATAGGAGAATTTTTTCTGACCGCATCGGGATCTATACGTGTGGCTTGGCTGATTTTTAGAGTAGATTTAGGTGGCTGTGCCTCGATTGGTAAGGTGCTAACGGTAAAAGTAGCGATCGCTAAAGATACAAAAAGAGAGATTGAATTTTGGGTTCCCATGAAAAAATACTTATAAAAACTATTTAAAAGTCATACTACCAACCTAAATTTTACTGTATATATGCTTAGTCCTACTTCACGA
>CAZLKI010000120.1:0-8738 GCA_964560035.1 uncultured Synechococcus sp. | reverse complement strand
GGATTAGTTCGTGGGTATAGCGTTTGGCTTTAATTGGGTAATGCCAAGCTGTAACAGAACAGTTATTTTTGATGAAGGTGTAAAGTGCTTGCCATCTGTCAGCTATAGATGCTCGTTCCACATTTTCAGATTGTTGATCGTCAGGGTTTGCGAATCGCAAGAAATTGGGGAATACTCGATCTAAAGTTCGGACTTCAATACCTTTGATGGGTGGTATTTTACTACTGAATCCTTTGGTTAGGATTTCTAAGGGGAAATCAGATTCACTAGGATAGAGTAAACCTCTGGTAAGTGCAGTTAACTGCTTTACAAAGTCTGGAAGGGTTAATTTAGAGGTCAAGTCACAGTAGCAAGCTTTGGTGGGAGCCGTAACAGGAGGAACTGGCTCAGGCATAACTGGGGTTGGAATTGGTTCAACTATTGGCGGTAATGGAACAGGTTCTATTACCGAATCTCATATTTCGACCATTACCGATACGATTATTCTGCTGCAATATGTAGAAATTAGAGGCGAGATGGCAAGGGCAGTAAATGTGTTAAAAATGCGCGGATCGTGGCATGGCAGTAAGATTCGTGAATATATAATTACCGATCGAGTCGCACAAATTCAAGACTCGTTTAAGGGTTACGAACGGATTCTCAGTGGTTCTCCTTCTCGTAGTTCTATTGATGAGAAAAGTGAACTCTCAAGGATTATCAGAGGGGTTCAGCCCGAATAATTTAGGGAGGAATTTAAGATGATATTCATAAATTTGAAACAAGCTTTTTGAATCGGCTTTTTGATAAATTAGTCCGCTTTTATCCATATTTTGGGCTGCAATGCACATAATTAAACATAAGTAAAACCGAAATCATATAAATAACTTATGTTTGAGGGAATTTAGATCGCAGTCAATTACACCAAATATTGATGTTTGTATGCTGATTTATACTTATCCAAATTATTATCTTTGTTGACATACATTTGTTTCAGAATTATTAGGAATTGTCAAGCCTCCAAATAATGACTGTTTTAAGGTATTAGTTTTTCCAATCATTGCTGATTTGATTAGAGAAGTCATGTTAGGGTAATTGAAGTTGAAAGCTGCATATCCAATTTATCCATTAGTAAAAGTAGAAGCAAGTTCCTCAGAGTCTTTTACAACTCACCTAACATCTCACACGGTTGACCTATGATTCAAAAAACATGGAGATGCCTTTTATCGGCTCTCATTGTACTATGTCCATTAACTGTAGTTCCTTTCAATACTGCGGTTCAAGCAGATCCTAATCCACAAAATCAAGAATTAGATAGCTATCCCCCTTTATCTTCTACTTTGAAAGTTGGAGAAACTCGATCGCAAGCCCTTAGTCGTTCTCAACCTGAGGCGATCGCCAAGATTCATCCTTACCAAATTGGTGGTAAATCGGCAGCTACACTATATGTCCGTAATATCCCAATCTTAACTTTTGTAGATACCAAGCTCGATCCTAAAGTTAAATATCCTAGCCTCAACATAAGCTCTAAGATTTCCCTTAAGCTTCCATCCAAAGAAAATTCTAAGGTGGAAATCTATAGCTCTAATGACCCTGTAGAGCGTGCTACGTCTGTGGCAGCTTTATTAAATCAGTTAGCTCGCGATGGCTTTGATGCGAACGGTATTGTTCCCGTCTGGCAATCTGGATCGTATGCGCTAATGTTGGGAGACTCAGTAAGATTGAACATTGATAATAGTTTGATTGTCCCTAACTCCAGTAAAAATGGTGCTAAAGACGCTCTTACAACTGCAAATATGCTGCGGCGATTGATAGGTAAAGCTCAACCTTTGACTAATATAGTTGGGCTTCCTATAGCTACAATGCCTAAAACTGCGGTGCCTAAACTAGAACGAGTAGCTAAAAAAATTAAGCCTTCTTATCGTCTCTCCATAGCTTTAGTCACTCAAATTATATCGGGAATGGCATCTTGGTACGGACCTGGATTTCACGGTGGCACTACTGCTAATGGGGAAAGATTTAATCAATATACTTTGACGGCGGCTCATCCTAATTTACCCTTTGGTACTCCTGTGCGGGTAACTAATAAATACAACGGGAGGTCGGTTGTAGTGCGCATCAACGATCGCGGTCCATATTCAGGAGGACGAGTAATCGATCTTTCTAAGGGTGCGGCACAGGTAATTGGGCTAGTTTCTTCTGGAGTTGCTCCTGTAAGGCTTGAGATAATGAGAAGATAGGGTCTTAAGTAAAGTAGATATTATGAATTAATTATGAGCATAGTTTTCTCGACTGTAGAAACCTTAAGAGACTCCTTACGCGGCATTAAATCTAGCAATAGATCTATCGGTTTGGTGCCGACGATGGGAGCTTTACACGAAGGGCATCTAAGTTTAATAAATCGGGCAAAACGAGAAAACAGTTGCGTAGTAGTTAGTATTTTTGTAAATCCTTTGCAATTTGGAGAAGGTGAGGACTTTTCGCGCTATCCCCGTGATTTTGAGAGAGATCGCCAATTCTGTCAAAAAGCTGGAGTAGATTTAATTTTTGCGCCCTCGTCCGCACAAATTTACCCCAATCAAATCATCGAAGAAACTACCAAAGTGTTTCCACCAGTCGCTATGACCTCGGTAATGTGTGGGCGATCGCGGGTCGGACATTTTACGGGTGTAGCCACTGTAGTCACAAAACTATTAAATATTGTGCAGCCCCATAGAGCTTATTTTGGGCAAAAAGACGGACAACAGTTAGCCATAATTCTCCAATTAGTGCAGGATTTAAATTTTTCAACTGAGGTTGTAACTTGTCCGACTTTAAGAATAGAGAGCGGTTTGGCGTTGAGCTCCCGAAATCAATATTTAAATTCCGCTCAGTTAATTGTTGCCTCAAGTTTATACAAATCGCTAAAGTTGGCAGAAGTGGTGTGTCAAGCAGGTGAGAAGGAGGGCAAAATTTTAATTTCTGTAGTTAAAAATCATTTATCTCAGCAAGTAGATTTAGAATATGTGGAATTAGTAGACGCTGAAACTTTACAATCTGTAGCTAAGGTCGAGAAAACATCGATGTTGGCGATCGCGGGTCGAGTAGGAAATACGCGTTTGATTGACAATATACTACTTGAATAATTTAATTTACTTGAATAGTTTAAAAGTGAATAAGCCAGTGATTAAATCAGCACGTAAGCCAATTATTGCCATTGATGGTCCGGCTGGGGCGGGTAAATCGACGATCGCGAGACTCTTGGCGCAGAAACTAAATTTAATTTACTTAGACACAGGGGCAATGTATAGAGCCATAACTTGGGCAGTATTGCAGGCAAATCTAAGTTTTGAAAATGAGGCAGCGATCGCCGATCTAGCTGAAACTGCTAAGATCGAACTTTTTTCTATTAATTCTTTGAATTTTACAACTCAGGTCAAACTGAATGGCATCGATATTACTCGTCAAATTAGAGAGAGTGCTGTAACTAAAAATGTATCGGCGATCGCTTCCCAAGCAAGAGTCAGAAAAGCTCTGGTTTGGCAGCAACAGGAACTGGGTAAATCTGGGGGTATCGTCATGGAAGGTAGAGACATAGGTACGACTGTTTTCCCTGATGCCGAAATTAAAATCTTTTTAACTGCCTCGGTACGAGAACGGGCAAATCGCCGTCAACAGGATTTAATCGCTCAAGGTCTTGCTGTAACTGAGTTATCAAATCTTGAAATCGAAATAAGCGATCGCGATCGGGCGGATAGTACGCGCAAAATTTCTCCTTTACGTCAAGCTGAAAATGCGATCATACTTAATACAGATGGATTAACTATTGAGATGGTTGTCCAAAAAATAATAAAACTCTATCTTAAATCTGTCTAAACTTTAGATTTGAACTATGTTATTTATAGGCGTAAATTATGACTAATTATTCGACTAAATCATCTATAAAACTTTGTTTAGGAGTAACTTTGGGATTTTCCCTTGCGACTTTCCTAGCAACTTCAAATACAGAAAGAATTGCAATAGCCCAGCCAGTCAACACAGCACTGACTATTCGGGCAGATATTCAAGAGGCAGACTCTAAAAACGGCATTATTACTGCTAGAGGTAATGTCAAAATGAATTATCCCGCGCGGCAAATTGATGCTACCTCTGCCCAAGCTCAATATTTTTCTAAGGAGCGGCGTATAGTCCTATCGGGTAATGTGATTGTCAACCAGTTAGGTAGTGTAATTAGGGCTGAAATCATTACATATCTGATCGATCAGGCTAAGTTTGAAGCGATACCCGAAGCCAACAAACAAGTGGAATCCGTGTATATAGTGCCAGATAATAGTTTGCCCCAAAGTCCAGCTACTACCCCTGTTACAGAAATCAAACCTTCATTTAAAAATCGCGTCAGCCCAATTACGCCAATTGCTCCGCCTGTAACTCCGATTACACCAAAGTCATAAAGTAAAGAACTTGTCCAAAATAGTTGGTTTTGTCATAATCTCGATCGCCTTCAGAGAGATTCAAAGCGACAATGACGATGTTTTAAGTGACAACGATCGCATTTTAGACTACATTTTATCAGTACAAACTTACACCTAAAATTATTGAAAGCCTTATTAAGAATACTTAAAAATATATGGATGCCAATCAAATACTTAAAACTGCCTCGGATCTAATCGTTCAAGCGGGATTAAAGATAGTTGCAGCAATTATTTTATGGTTTATAGGGCGAAAATTAATTAGTTTAGCGGTTAAAGTTACATCGGTGGCACTAAACAAAAGCCGAACTGAGCCTACTATTGTCAACTATCTTAGTTCGACTATTTCGGTAGTTCTAAATATTATTTTAGTTGTAGCTCTGTTGGGCTATTTTGGCGTTGAAACTACATCATTTGCAGCTTTACTGGCGGCGGCGGGTGTGGCGATCGGGGCAGCATGGAGTGGCATCTTAGCTAATTTTGCGGCGGGGGCATTTTTAATTGTTTTCCGTCCCTTTAGAGTTGGCGATTTTATATCTGTGGCGGGGTTATTGGGGACAGTTAGAGAAATTGGTATATTTTTTACCATCATCGACACGCCCGATAACGTGCAAACTATTGTTGGGAATAACAAAATTCTGTCTGATAATATCCAAAACTTCACAGCTAATGCCTATCGCCGCGTTGACTTAACAGTCACAGTTCATCATAGTGTGAACTCTAGCCAAGCCATTCAAATTTTACGAGAAGCTTTGGATGATATTCCTAATATTTTGTCAACTCCTGCACCAGATGTCGAAATTTTAGAATTTAGTTTAGCGGGAATGGTTTTAGCAGTTCGACCCTATTGCAAACCTACTAACTATTGGCAAATATATTTTGATACGAATCGTCTGATTCGGGAGTTATTTGTTGAAGCTGGATATCCTGCTCCACAGCAAAGCTACGCAGTTCAGCAAGTCAGTAATCTAACAACAAGCACAACAAGCGGATAATTAACATGGTTTTCAGATATCTATCATTCTTTGCCACTGGATTTGCACTACTCTCTTCGGTGCCAGTTTTAGCTCAAACATCTAGCCCTGCTTTAAAGTCATCGATTAAAACAGAATTAAAAACAGAAGAATGCAATATTTTAATAGCGGGTGGAGGTTTAGCTGGATCGGCGGCAGCATATGAAAGCTTGTTAGCGGGTAAAACCGTGTGCGTAACCGAAATTACAGATTGGGTCGGCGGTCAGATATCTGCCCAAGGTACATCGGCATTGGATGAGCGTAAAACCCAGAGATCGCTTTTATTTTTTAATCGCGGCTACCTAGAATTGCGGGAAAGATTGCAGAAACGCTATGGCATTCTAAATCCAGGGGGTTGCTGGGTAAGTTCTTCATGTTTTATGCCTAAAGACGGACACGAGTTATTATTTTTAATCCTCCAAGATGCGGCAAAGTCTGGGAAAGGAACGCTGAAATGGTATCCCAACACCGTAATTAAAGATTTAGATATTCAAAATGGGATTATTAATAATGCGATCGCTATTACCCACAAGCCCGCTCCTAATGCTCCCGCCTTAAATACGCTACCCTTGTCTAAGACAATTTTGGATGCTTATAGTTATCAAGATTCTAAATTATTTACCAAATCTGTAACTAAGTTTGTTCCGACTTCTAGAGTCATTAAAACTAACGATCTAGCTAATCCTGTTCCGAATTCGCCTCTTAATAATTCCCCCCAATGGTATGTAATTGATGCCACGGAAACAGGAGAATTAATTGGTTTAGCTGATATCCCTTTTCGGTTGGGTATCGATCCAATATCTTATTTAGAACCATCTTCTTCTAGCCTCAAGCCCGATCCATATTGTACTCAAGGATTTACCTATACTTTTGCGATGCAAGCAGTTGCGGAAACCCAAAAATATGAAATTCCTAGTTTCTATGCACGTTATGCCCCTTACTACAGCTATGAGTTACCGAATTTAGCAAGCTTCCCCTTTGTGTTTACCTATCGGCGAATTTTTACGCCTACTCCTGCCAAATTTGATGATGTTGATATTAGTTTTTATAAAAAGGATGAAGCGGTCGTAGTCGGTAATATCTCCATGAAGAACTGGACTTGGGGTAATGACTATCGCCCTGGGACTGAAACCGATAATTTGATTTATACTCGCGATCAACTAAAAGCGATAGGGCAGTTAGAAAAAGGAGGTTGGCTGGGAGGACTCAGGGCAACTACCCTAGAGCAGGCGGAACTTTTGGCAAAAGGTTATTTTTATTGGCTGGTGGCAGGAACTACCGATTCTCAGCTTAAAAATATTCCGAAACTTCCTAATCCTAAACATATTTTTCTGTCAGGTTTGAATTCACCAATGGGAACGGGGCATGGATTATCTAAGTATCCCTACATGCGCGAAGGCAGGAGGATTATTGGCAGACCGAGTTGGGGACATCCCACAGGTTTTACGATCGCAGAAATCGATATCTCTCGCCGCAATTACAATGATGAATATTATAAAAAGACGCTTTCCCCAAAAGTTTATGCCAGCCTTAGAGTGGCTTTAGCAGGTTTAGAAAGTGCCGCCGCGATCGTGGGAGGAACTCCTAGTGGTGAAATTCCCTTACGAACTCGCTCTACGATTTATCCCGATGCGGTGGGGATTGGACACTATGCCATAGACTTCCATCCTTGTATGACCCTTAGTCCTGTAGAAACTGTCGGTAATACCGAACGCAAAGGTGAACGACGGGGACAAGGACAGGCTTATCCGTTTCAAATCCCATTAAGAGCATTGATTCCGCAAAAAATTGATAATTTATTAATCGCAGGAAAAAGTATTGCCACCAGTCATATTGCGGCGGCGGCATATCGGGTGCATTCCTTTGAGTGGTCATCGGGAGTAGCGGCGGGGATTACTGCCAGTTTTGCTTTAGAGCAAGCGATCGCACCGTATCAATTAGTTAACGATCTACCCCGTCCTGAGCCTAAATTAACCGAATTACAACAACGTATTGAGAAGTCAGGGAATCCGATCGCTTTTCCCGATACTTCTATTTTTAATCAAGATTGGAGCAAGTGGGAATAAATGAATAAGATCTGGAATTTGGCTTTGGGAATCGTATTTCTAATGAGCCTGCCTGTAGTAATTGAAGCAAAATCTTTAATAAGAACTTCGCAAATTGAAGCAACTGGGATTGTAGATGATCTATTTGAAAGCGATCGCTCTTCTCTTTTAGGGGCAATAGATTATAGCTTGAAATATATTCGTACTCCTTCAGCCGCCAGACGTTATCCTGTGGATGGGATCTCGCGCGATCGCATGGAAAAGAGTCTAATCAGATTTCGCTATCTAGTTCAAACTTCGCTTACAGCCCAAGATTTAGATAATACAGTCAAAAAAGAATTTAACTTTTACAAATCCATCGGACTAGATCGTAAAGGAACAGTGCAGTTTACAGGCTACTACGAGGCAGTTTATCCCGCCAGTCGCATCCAAACCGAAGTCTTTAAATATCCCATCTACAAACTTCCCAATGATTTTAACGTATGGGCAAGCCCTAATCCTAGTCGGGCAGAACTGGAAAACGGCGATCGCCTCCAAGGTCTAGAATTAGCATGGTTGAGCGATCGCTTTCAGGCATTTTTAATTCACGTCCAAGGATCGGCAAGATTGCAACTAACCGATGGCACAATTTTAAGCGTGGGCTATGCTGCAAAAACCGATCTCCCCTATGTTTCCGTAGGCAAAGAGATTGTAAAAGATGGCATTATGAAGCTTAAAGAAGTCACGTTACCCCGCTTAATCAGCTATTTTCAAGCTAACCCCCAAGATTTACAGAAATATTTACAGCGTAATCCTAGTTTTGTGTTTTTCCGAGAAACTTTCATGCGCCCTGCCACAGGGAGTATTGGTGTACCTGTAACTGCGGAGCGATCGATTGCTACTGATAAATCTCTAATGCCACCCGGAGCGATCGCCCTCATCAATACCACAATTCCCATAGTTGAGGATGGAAAGCTAGTAACCCGCTCCATTCGCCGATTTGTCCTAGATCAAGATACAGGCGGAGCAATTAAAGGCGCGGGCAGAGTCGATATTTTTATGGGAACGGGACAAGTCGCTAAAGATCGAGCGGGACTGATGAATAATGATGGAGAATTATATTATCTAGTTTTGAAATAAGTGTTTAGTCGCAGCGATCGCCACAGAGTGGAGTTAATTAAAGATGTTAAGGAAGCCCAGCAGGAGTTTGTGGCGACAGTAGAAAAAAATAGAAGAACTGAAACCCAGAGAGAGGCTGGTATTTTATGATGAATTTG
>CAZLKI010000119.1:0-8755 GCA_964560035.1 uncultured Synechococcus sp. | reverse complement strand
TTAGTATTTGAGTCCTGGGTAGATACTTACTAAAGTAAATACCTACAAATTTTAGACATATAAGCTTGACAAGTAAGTTTGATCGAGTAAATTTGATAAATACGCAAGGGCAAATATGAACTTTTGGCAAAATATGGTACGCTAGTTTACTAAAAACTTTTAAGTATTAACTCCGAATATTAAAAAAATGGCATTGCTACTAGAGCGTAAACAAGAGCTTCTCAGCTCCTACCAAATCCATCCTACTGATACTGGCTCTTCTCAGGTTCAAGTAGCGATGTTGACCGAGCGTATTACTCAATTGAGTGGTCATCTTAAAACCCACTCTAAAGATTTTTCATCCCGTCGTAGCCTCTTAAAAATGATCGGACAGAGAAAAAGACTATTGGCTTACATTAAACAAGGCAGCCAAACTGACTACAAAGAATTAATTCAACGCCTCGGAGTGCGGGGTTAACCAGCGTGAGTAAGGAGCAGATCCCCTTTGAACCGAATTCAGGAAAAACATCGGGGAAAAAAAGTAAAAAGAGTCCAGAGCGATCGCCCACACCACCAGTTAAGAAATTAGTTAAAAAGCTGGAACCTGAAAATCTAAAACAATCTGCTACTCCCGACTCCACAATCCCCCCCGAAGTCAACAAACGCTTAGTGAGACGGGCTGCACTTTTTAGCGGAATTCCTACTTCCCTTGGGTTTATTACTTTCATCGTCAGTTATATTGTTGTTGTTAAGAAATGGGCGGACTTACCAAACTCTGCTGTAGTCTTAGTAAGCATGGGATTTTTGGGCATAGGTGTATTAGGTTTAAGCTATGGGGCAATTTCAGCATCTTGGGACGAAAACCGAGAAGGGCATTGGTGGGGTTGGCAAGAATTTAAACAAAATTTTGGTTACTTAAAGGCTGCTTGGAAAGCTCAAAGGGAAGAGAAATTATCTGCTCAGAAGCCTGATTAATCGTCAACTAATTTCTTTGATTAATTAACGATGTTCGCTGACACTCTGTATTCTGACACTCTGTATAAAGAATAAATTTTAAAAACTTTTTGAGGTATTGGCATGATCGTAGTAATGAAGGTAGGCACTCCCGAAGTTGAAGTCAATAGAGTTTGCGAAGAATTAGTAACTTGGGGACTTACTCCAGAAAAAATTGTCGGTAAACATAAAGTCGTGTTGGGCTTAGTAGGCGAAACTGCCGAACTCGACCCCTTCCGCATTGAAGAAGTTAGCCCTTGGATTGAGTCAGTATTAAGAGTGGAACAACCTTTCAAACGTGCCAGCCGTGCCTATCGCCAAAATGAAGCCTCAGAAGTTATAGTTCCTACTCCCAACGGTGATATTTACATTGGTGAAGGTCATCCTCTTGTAATTACGGCAGGACCTTGCTCGGTCGAAAATGAAGAAATGATCGTGACTACGGCACTACGAGTTAAAGCTGCAGGAGCGCACTTCCTTAGAGGTGGGGCATATAAACCGCGTACTTCTCCCTACGCATTTCAAGGACATGGCGAAAGTGCTCTGTCTTTGTTAGCAGCAGCTAGAAAGGCTTCAGGTTTGGGAATTATTACCGAAGTCATGGATACACTGGATATTGATAAGATTGCTGAAGTAGCGGATGTGTTGCAAGTTGGGGCGCGGAATATGCAAAATTTCTCGTTACTAAAGCAAATCGGCAAACAAAATAAGCCAGTTTTATTAAAGCGCGGTATGGCGGCAACTATTGAAGACTGGTTAATGGCAGCAGAATATATTTTGGCAGCAGGTAATCCCAATGTAATTCTCTGTGAGCGTGGTATCCGTACTTACGATCGCCAATATACCCGCAACACCCTCGATCTTTCTTGCATACCTGTTCTGCGGAAGCTCACCCACTTGCCAATTATGATCGATCCCAGCCATGGCACGGGTTGGTCGGATTACGTGCCTTCTATGAGTCTCGCCGCGATCGCCGCAGGTACAGATGCCTTAATGATCGAAGTACATCCAAACCCCAAAAAGGCTCTATCCGATGGTGCTCAATCTTTGACACCCGAACAGTTCGACCAACTGATGAAGGAAATTAATGTGATGGCAAAAGTAGTGGGACGCTCTGCGGAAAAAGCAGTGGCGATCGCTTAGTTAAATTCGGTAAGTAGACTTAAATAGATTTTGGAGAGAAATTATGTCAGATATAGGAATTTTAAGTAATACCGACCCGACGATCGCCTTGATCATTGGTAAAGAATTAAATAGACAGCGCAGTAATATCGAGTTAATTGCCAGTGAAAACTTTACTTCTCCTGCGGTGATGGCAGCACAGGGATCGGTTCTTACTAATAAATATGCTGAGGGTTTACCTAGCAAGCGTTACTATGGTGGCTGTGAGTTTGTAGATGAAATTGAGGCGATCGCCATCGATCGAGCTAAGGAATTATTTGGGGCGGCTCATGCTAACGTCCAACCTCATTCGGGCGCACAGGCTAATTTTGCGGTATTTCTAGCTCTCTTAGAACCAGGTGATACGATCATGGGTATGGACTTGTCCCATGGCGGACATCTAACTCACGGCTCGCCTGTAAATGTATCGGGTAAATGGTTTAAGGTGGCAAACTATGGCGTTAGTCCTACCACCGAACAGCTTGACTACGACTTAATCCGCGAACAGGCAATTTTACACAAGCCTAAGCTCCTAATTTGCGGTTATTCTGCCTATCCTCGTACTATTCACTTTGATAAATTTAGGGCGATCGCTGACGAAATTGGGGCTTTATTAATGGCAGACATCGCCCATATTGCGGGATTAGTCGCCACAGGTCATCATCCCAACCCGATCCCCTACTGTGATGTCGTTACAACTACCACCCATAAAACCCTACGAGGTCCTCGCGGCGGTCTAATTCTTACTCGCGATGTGGAATTGGGTAAAAAGTTCGACAAGGCAGTATTTCCTGGTACTCAAGGTGGACCTTTAGAACACGTGATTGCGGCAAAGGCTGTAGCTTTTGGTGAGGCTCTACAACCAGAATTTAAAACCTACTCTGGACAAGTGATTGCTAATGCTAAAGCAATGGGAGAACGATTACAGGAACGCGGCTTTAAATTAGTATCGAATGGTACTGACAATCATTTAATTTTGGTAGATTTGCGCTCTATCGACATGACGGGTAAAGTTGCCGATCAACTAGTTAGTGATGTAAATATTACTGCTAATAAAAATACCGTTCCCTTCGATACCGCTTCACCTTTTGTCACCAGTGGTTTGCGTTTAGGTGCGCCAGCGATGACAACTCGTGGTTTGGGTGTGGATGAGTTTAGAGAAATTGCTGACATTATCGCCGATCGCCTCCTCAATCCTGAAGATTCTAATATTGAAGCTAAATGCTTGCAAAGAGTTGAGAGTTTATGCGATCGCTTCCCCCTTTATCCAAATCTCTACACAGCCACAAAAATTCCTGCCTTGGCTTAAGTTGAAAGATTACCTACAAAACTAATTAGGGTAAAACTGGAGTAGAGATTAAGTCTTTAGCTCCTTTTTTATGGATTTTTTGTTAATTCCCAACTTTACAGATTTGATTAATTGCTTCTAAATTCGGGGCTTCAGCTTGAGAAAACGTATTTAACCATAGCCAATATTCCCAATTTCCTGCGGCTCCTTGAATTGGGGAAGGTGTAATCCCGCAAAATTTCCAGCCTAGAGCTAAAGCAAAATCTAAAACCTGAGCGATCGCCCCTGCTCTAACTTTAGTGTCTCTAACTACGCCATTTTTACCTACTAACTCTCTTCCTGCTTCAAACTGAGGTTTAACTAATAGCAAAACTTCCCGTGGTTCTCTCAATAGATGCCATAAAGGTTCTAAAACCTTAGTCAAAGAGATAAATGATAAATCTAACACTGCTAAATCAGGATAGATATCTTCGGGTTGATATAACTCCTCTGGTTTGAGATAGCGGATATTAGTCCGTTCCTTTAATACTAAGCGCGGATCGATGCGAATTTCCCAAGCTAATTGTCCGTAGCCCACATCAATTCCATAGATTTTTTTAGCCCCATTTTGAAATAAATAATCTGTAAATCCACCCGTAGAAATGCCTCCGTCTAAACAAATGCGATCGCCAAGCTCGATCTCGAAAACTGCAAATGCACCTGCTAATTTTTCACCACCTCTAGATACATAGGGCGATCGCTGCTTGATTAAAATATTTGCTCCTTCTTGAACCTCAGTCCCCGGTTTATCTATCACTTGCCGATCTACCTGCACCCAACCCGCCCGAATTACTCTTTGTGACTGCTCCCTGGAAGGCATCAATCCTAAATCTACAAGCAGTACATCTATCCGTTTTTTCATGCTTTAATTTAAGTCACGCCTTCCCTCTAGTGCCTTAGCCAAAGTTACTTCATCGGCATACTCTAAATCTCCACCCATCGGAATTCCAAAGGCAATGCGGGTTACTCTCGTAAAAGGCTTAATTAATCCACCCACATAGAACGTAGTAGTTTCTCCTTCAACACTAGGGCTGATTGCCATAATTACTTCTTTAATCTCACCTTGGCTGACTCTACGGATTAGGGGTTGAATGTTTAGTTGATCGGGAGATATGCCGTCCATCGGCGAAATTAGTCCACCTAGAACGTGGTAGTTGCCTCGGTACTCGCGGGTTTTTTCTAAAGCAATTAAGTCCCTAGAGTCGATTACTACACAGATCGTTGATCGATCTCGGCTGGGATTACTGCAAATTTCACAAATTGGCTCTGCCGATAGATGACCACAGACCGAACAGTAACCCACCTGTTGTTTAGCCGCCAGCAGAGCATTTGCTAGAGCTTCGACTTCATTCGTAGGACGCTTGAGAATAAATAAAGCTAATCTTTGGGCGGTTTTTGCTCCGACTCCGGGTAAGCGTTGAAATTGTTCGATTAAGTTGGCAAGAGGGCGAGTGTACAAGGTTTTATCTCAGATCTAAATCTCAGATCTATAATATGAATTTTTGGTAGATTCTTACTTTATTTTTTCTAAGCCTGTCGAAATTAGTGATTTAATTATATTTAATAAAAGTTAACATTGAGAGATTACCCTCTAAACAATATATCTAAATGGCAAACATTAAATTTGTAAATGAGAACAAAGAAGCGATCGCTATGGACGGGGTGAATTTACGCATTAAAGCGATGGAAAATAACGTGGACATCTACAAGTTTATGGGCAAGCTGACAAATTGTGGCGGTTATGGTCAATGCGGCACTTGTAAAGTAGAAATTCTCGAAGGCATGGAAAATCTCTCGCCTCGCACTGATTCTGAAAACCTAAAACTCAAACGTAAGCCTGATAATTATCGCCTAGCCTGCCAAGTTATCGTCAATGGCAATATTTCCGTTAGAACCCGTCCTTAAATTCAAGTTTTGGATATAAGTTTTGAATATAGGAGGCGATCGCCGGAGAAAAAATATCTATAAGTTTTACATATAGTTCCTTTTTGAAATCCACTATAAAGTTCACACATTCGGAAAAAGGCATAAACTTAACTTCAGTAAATTCTCTTTCATGGATTTCAAGATTGCATTCTGTCGCAGGATGATTCCAATAGACTAAAAACCATTTTTGCATCTGACCTCTATATGCAGTCATACCTTTACTCAGCTTTAAGTTAGAGGGAAAGTCATAATATAACCATTCGTCAGATTCTTCGACCAATTCAGGATTAGTGACTCCGACTTCTTCATAAAGTTCTCTTAGTGCCGCAGTTTTGGGGTCTTCTCCCTTATCAATTCCACCTTGAGGAAACTGCCAACCACCCAAGACATTTGTTCTCTCTCCTACTAACACATCACCGCTTTGGTTGAATACGATAATTCCCACATTCTGGCGATAGGGTTTAGGATTTTCCGATTTATCTTCAGTATTTTTTGACTTACTTTCTAAATTTGACTTACTTTCTAAATTAGATGGCATTGAGGATTCTTAAAACGGGTTTAGTTGAGACAATATGACGGTCTAACCCTAGTGTAGCAGGGGTAATTCCGATCGCCAAGCCAATTAACTGCGGTAGATGCAGGATGGGAATTCCTAATTTTCGTCCGATGACTTTTTCGACTTCGGGCTGACGGGAATCTAAATTTAAGTGGCAAAGCGGACAGGGGGTAACTATACAATCTGCACCTGCGGCGATCGCTGCGGTTAAATGCCGACCTGCCATCGAAAAAGAAGCATTGGTAGCATAACTAGAAATGGGCCATCCACAACATTGGACTCTACCATCGTAATAGACGGGTGTAGCTCCCAGAGTTCTAAATACATTTTCTAAGGATTCAGGTTTATAAGGATCATCAAAGCGAGTTGTAGTCTGGGCGCGGAGTAGATAACAGCCATAAAAAGAAGCACATTTGAGATGATCGAGCGATCTCACTACTTTCTCTTTGAGTCTATCCAATCCATAATCCCGAATCATTACCCATAGTAGATGTAAAACTTCGGTATTGCCTTCGTAGTGATGGGGAGCCAGAAATTCATTAACGCGATTGCGCCGAGCTTCATTAGTTTTGAGCTTATCATTTACTCTACCCAATACGCCTTGACAGGTGCTGCACTGAGTCATAATAGGCAATTTCAACTCTTCGGCTAGGGCAATATTGCGAGCATTAACTGTATCTTCTAAAAGTTCATCGGTTTCTTTAAATGTTCCCGACCCACAGCATGAGGCTTTTGTTAATTCTACTAACTCAATTCCTAATTTTTGGGCGATCGCCACAGTAGAACTATGCAGTTCTTTACAAGCTCCTTTAGAGACACAGCCAGGATAGTAGGCATACTTGAGTTTTTCAGTAGTCATCTTAAGTTGTAATTCACGATTTGAAGATATTAATTTGAAGCCATTATAGCTCCGTATAAACTCCGTATAAATAATGCTCGAATGCGTAGAATATTGATTCCATCTGCACAAGCTTCAAAATGGTCTTACTTCAATCTAAAGGCAGAAGGAGGATGTAGTCGTTTACAGTTAGTTGATAATCAAAAAATGACTTTGCCGTTAAGGTTCACACTCTCAATTCTTAAAAATCCCACGCTAGGAGTGTCGATCTCAGTAACTCACCTTACGCGGAAGAGTTTAAGACCCTCACCCTAGCCCTCTCCCAAAACGGGAGAGGGAACAAGAAAAACCTGTATTACTCCCCTTCTCTCCACTTGGGAGAAGATGTTGGGGGATAGTTGACTTCTGCGTAACATCAGTCAGTAAGCTCCTTTGCCAAACAAAACGATTGAAATAGTCTCAACCAAAATTGCTAAATCTAGATTGAGCGACCAATGATCGATATAGTGTAAATCTAGTCGAGCAGTATCATCAATCGTATCGACATCTGAACGACCAGAAATCTGCCACAATCCAGTAATTCCGGGCAAAACCAAATGTCTAATATGGTGCCAATCTTCAAAGCGTGCGACATCCCGAATTGGCAGAGGTCTGGGTCCGACTAGGCTCATTTGTCCCATTAGCACGTTAAATAGCTGGGGCAATTCGTCAATGCTCAATCGGCGTAAAAGGTGACCGATGGGGATAATTCGAGGATCTCGTTTCATCTTAAACATCACGCCATCTTTACTTTCGTTAAATTTTTCTAGTTCCGCTTGGCGATCGCCCGCATCAATACACATACTTCTAAATTTCCACATCCGAAACGCTTTACCATTAAGCCCAATTCGTTCTTGGGAATAAAATACGCCACCTGGAGAACTAACTTTAATGGCGATCGCCACCACTATAAACACGGGAGCGAGGAGAATGATTCCTGCCAAGGCTCCCAAAAAATCTAGCAAACGTTTGCATCTATATTCCCAAATTCCTAAAAACTGAGAACTGATCTTGATTGTAGGCATTCCTGCAAATATCTCTGGAGATCCCCGCCGATGTAACATTGCCAAGCTTGAAGGAGCAAGTCTGAGGTTAATCTGTGCCGTCCGCAATTGCCAATATAAATCTGATGCTAAATAAGTCTCTGGAAGTCCTTCGGCTAATACCTCATGCGCTTTTGATTGGATAATTTTAGTAACAGTGTTGGGCGCGTATGCCCGATCGGAGTTGATACAGCCTACGACTTTATAGCCTTTACGCCGTTGGATGGAGTTAGTTAAAGCTGTAATTTTTGCGGATGGCGCGATAATAAAAACTAAGGTTTGCGGACGGGCGATCGCCAACTGATGCAACCCTAAAATCATCACTAAACGCACGATAAAAATACAACCAATACTGGCAAGCCAAGCTGAGAAAAAAAGCGATCGCGGCGCATCTAATTTGGGATCGTAGAAATAATTAACTACTAAAGAAGATAGATAAATTGCACTGATTGACTGTGCCTGCTTGCCATAGTTTTGGCATTGAGATGTAGAGTCATAAAAACCTTGATACCCCAATAAGAGCAAGGTAGCGATCGCAAAAAACCAAAACAAACTAGGCAGCCCCAAAAATTCCCATAGAGTAAATTCCGCAGGTAAAGGCTGAAAAGATTCATTTAGTCTCGCTGCCAGATGCCACGCAAATCCCAACCCGACTAAATCCCCAAAGATTAATGTCAACGATCTAAACCATCCAATTTCGGGTAGCGGTAAAAATTGGGCTTGGGCAGAGGCTCTAAGATCGCGCATGAGCTTTAGGTAAGTTTTAGCTTATTCAAGTTATTTCTTTAATCTTTCCCAAAAGTTAACTCGATGGTGGCTAAGGATCTAAAAATTATAAATCTGGCTTAAATATCTAGAAATGTTGGCGATCGCCTAAGCAAGATTTAATTGAG
>CAZLKI010000118.1:2284-8809 GCA_964560035.1 uncultured Synechococcus sp. | reverse complement strand
ATCTTAATCTAGCATTTTAAACATCTTTATTAAAAATACTTAAGTAGCATCTCTTGAAGTTTGCTTACAGGCGATCGCGGTGAAACTCTGGGCAACTCTTGCTCTATATTTTCTTTAAGTACGCATATTACGGGAACTTCATACTGATATTTTTCAAACCAATTAAGGTTAGTAGTAATATCTCTGATCTCTAAGTTAATACTTGGATCTTGAATTTGCTCTAACTTTTGTAGCAGCCCCTCACAAAGAGAGCAATCAGGTTTACTATAAACAATTAAATTCATTTAAGTTCAATTTGATTCATTTAAGTATAATTTGCAACTGCAATTTTTAATTCAGTTTTAAATTTATTAAGTCTGCAAAAAATGTGTGGTAATGGTCAACACAAAGACGTATTTAAGATGTTTTCTACAATACCAGTTTTATAGGCTATACAATTATTGTGAATTTGATATTTCAAACTTTTAGCACTTAGGAAATAAGTAGTAACTAACTTTCACCATAACAATCAATTATGATTAGTTTAGACTAAATCTCACATTACGACACCATTATGTTCACAGCATGGGAATTATTTACTGACAATCTTAGTTGGATGGGATGGAATCTATTTTTAGCATTTATACCCTTGGCTTTGGGCTCAATTTTATTTACTCCTCACAATCCTATTCGCCTCAGTTCTAATAAACCAAGAAGATATTGGCGTAATTTACAGGGTAATTTACTATGGGGGCTAGGTGTTCTAGTTTTTATACTTTTTCTGCCCAATGCCGCCTACATAATCACCGATATTATTCACTTAATTAAAGATGCGCGATCGCCAAATATTTCTCGTAGTGGTTTAGTTTTTTTAATTATTCCGCAGTACATCTGCTTTTTGGTAATGGGATTTCTATGTTATGTGTTTTCTTTAATCAAGTTATCTGATTATCTTCGTCAGTATCTTATTAGTCCAATTAATCAGCTTAGTCAACTAATTTGGGTAGAGCTTGGAATTAACTTAGTTTGTGCTGTAGGTGTGTACTTAGGACGCTTTAATCGCTTGAATAGTTGGAATGTTGTCACTAAGCCAGTTACATTAGTCCGTACGGTCGCCGACAACTTGGATAGTCGGCATTTTTTAATATTTACTCTGCTGTTTTTTAGCGTAATTACAATTTTATATTACCTGTGTAAACGGATTAGAATTGCCGTTATCTCCCATAATTAAGCTCCAGTTAAGTCTAAATATTTCTCAAGACTTGGACACAGTAGGTTATATTTCAATGCGGATATGTAGGCTACGGATCGCAATTTTATGGAAGAATATTTTCAGGCTTTTATTTTGGGTATCATTCAAGGAATTACCGAATTCTTACCCATCAGTAGTACAGCGCACCTCCTTGTTTTTACAAAATACATGGGTTGGGTAGAGTTGGGGGAAAAGGCTTTTGTCGATGCAATTCAATTAGGAAGTGTATTTGCTGTGGTTTGGTATTTTGCGTCAGATTTACGCGGGTTTTTATCAGGAGCGATCGCCGCCTATCAAACTAAAAACTGGCAAAAAGAGGAATGGAAGTTGGTATCTGGAGTCGCGATCGGGACTGTTCCAGCTTTGGCTATAGGTTTTATTTTCAAAGATGTATTACCTAAGAGTATTGTCGTGATTGCGATCGCTTCTATTATTATGGCTATACTTTTGGGCATTGCCGAAAAATTTGGGTCGCGCTTGCGGGGCTTTGATAACTTAGAAATTAAAGATGGAATTTTAGTAGGACTGGGGCAGACCTTAGCGTTAATACCGGGCGTATCAAGATCGGGCGCAACTTTGACAAGCGGCTTATTTTTAGGTTTAGAAAGATCCACTGCTGCCAGATTTTCATTTTTATTGGGGCTCCCAACTTTGGCGATCGCCACAACCTACCAGTCCCTAAAAGTGCTTAAAAATATCGATAGCTTTGGGGTATTGGCGGTAGGAATTATTTCTAGTTTTATATTCTCGTATCTGGCGATCGCCTTTTTGATCGAGTTTCTTAAGACTAAAAGTACGTGGGTATTTATCTGGTATCGTCTGGCGTTTGGCGGAACTTTGTTAATTGCAAGTATCTTAGGAGATTGACACTCTCACGATTTATCGGGAAATTCTTAGGTCACAGGAAGTCTAATGACTTTACCCTCACTATGCATAGACATGGTATATCCTACCGATGCATAACCATCTGACCGCCTTGAACATAATTTTGGACATAGCAAGCAAAATCTTTCTGATTGGCTCTGGGGTGGCAAAAGGAGAAAGCATTATTTTGAGTTTAAGAGCTTTAATTTTAACTTCGACTCGTTGCGATCGCAAATCGCATAATTTAACCGATTGACATTAGGAATATCATCTACAAGTATTTTCAACCTCTCAAATATCTGAGGATTTGCCTCAATTAATAGGACTTTTGTTGCTCCTATTTCTAAATATCGATCTAACTCTTGTCCTTAGTGGGCACCTATATGAATTACTCCATAAGTAGAAATATTGTATCTTTGGCATAGAGAAGCAATATTTAGTGTTTTTGACCCAGATAAATTTGATTGGTCGCTATTCATGCAAAATACTTCCTTCAATTATTTTTTTAACTAAATACTTCAATATTCTTAAACAAACAAACAGGCGAGGCATGACCGACTCTGATGGTTTGATTGGGTTCACCTTTGCCGCAAAATGGCGATCCGTAGGCTTCTGTAGTAGAGCGATCGCCCACCTTAGCTAAACTCCGCCAAAATTGATTAGTTACACCTCGATAGTTAGGGTTGCGTAGGGTTTTAGTTAGTTTGCCATTCTCAATTAGTTGGGCATATTCGCAGCCAAATTGAAACTTATTGCGGTAATCATCGATCGACCAAGAACGGTTAGATTGCATATAAACTCCATGCTCTACGCTACTGATAATTTCGTCAAAGCTACTATCACCCGCCTCTAAATTTAAATTCGCCATGCGATCGATGGGTGGTCGGTTCCAAGAACTAGCTCTAGCACTTGCTACTCCCGAAATCTGCGATCGCTCTTGACTTTCATAACCACCCAAACCTCTTAGCAGCAAACCATCTTTAATTAAAAACTCTTTAGTCGCAGGCATCCCCACATCATCAAAGCCATAGCTGGCATATTCCCCGTTCACGGTTGGATCGAAGCTAATATTCATGATCCGAGAGCCATAAACTAAATTGCCAAAATCCGTTAATTTTATAAAACTACTCCCCGCATAATTGCGCTCATCGCCCAGAATTCGATCTATTTCTAAGGGATGCCCTACGCTTTCATGAATTTGCAACAGCATTTGATCGGGGGCTAAAACCAATGATGTCGTGGCAGTTGGGCAGTCTTTGGCACTAAGCAGCTCTAAAACTTGTTCGCCGATAATTTGCGATCGCCTTAAAACCACATCTATATTCATTATTTCTAGTCCTGCTTGATTGCAACGGGCAAGTTGTCCATTATCTCCACGGCGTTGAATGGTATTGCCATCTTGTCCTACAGCCGCATAATCGGTGGCAATCATTAGAAATTTTTGATAAATATCGGAGCCATTACTACTTAAAAACCTAACCTCTGTCTCAGTTGTAACTACATACGCGCTGGTTTTGACGATCTTGTCAGATACTTTTAAAGCCCCACAAATTTCAATCAACAAATCATTAATTTCGCCTGCGGTCATTGCTTCAATGGGAACTTGAAACGGTGAATAATAATGTCCGATCGCTTTGGGTCTTTGCTCTGTTGTAAATTTATGAATTGCAAATTTTGAGGCGGCGATCGCCTGCTGATAGGCATTATGAGCGGTAGTTTGAATAGTATTAAAATCAAGCTGATTGGTACTAGCATAGCCAAATTGCCCGTTAGCTAATACTTCTACCATAATACCGTGAGTTTGATTGCGACCATTTGCTTGGGGCTTCCCATCTCGGACATAGCGAGTAGTATTAGTTTCTTTAACCTCTCTCAGTCCCACCCAATCAGCATCGGGTAAAACTCGCTCTAAATCATTGAGAATGGCTCTTAAATCAATAGGTCTAGTAATTTCAGTGGTAATTTTACTGGAAATTTTATCGATAAATTGGGTGGAGTTTTTCACAGTTGTAGATGCTTGGTAGGTAGATTAGTTAATTTCAGAAAAATATATCTGGTAAATTTATCTGATACATTTATAAATGTTAACAATTCCGATTTTTATAAGCTTTATATTATATGACTTTACTGATCGTTGGGGCTACAGGTACCCTTGGTCGCCAGATTACTCGCAATGCGTTGGATCGGGGACTAAAAGTTAAATGTTTGGTACGCAATCCCCAAAAGGCAGCTTTTTTAAAAGAATGGGGTGCTGACCTAACTATAGGAAGCTTAAATAAGCCAGACACCCTCACCAAGGCATTAGAGGGAGTCGAAATGGTAATCGATGCAGCCACAACTAAAGCTATCGATCCTGCCCGAATTAAAAAAGTAGATTGGGATGGTAAAGTTGCTCTGATCCAAGCAGCGGAAAAAGCCGAGGTCAAGCGTTTCATCTTTTTCTCAATCCTTAATGCCGAGAAATATCCAAATGTGCCTTTAATGGATATTAAAAATTGCACGGAGAAATTTTTGGCAAAAACTAATCTCGACTATACAATTCTCAGACCCTGTGGCTTTTTCCAAAACCTTATTTCTGAATATGCAATTCCGATGTTGGAAAATCAAACAATTTGGGTAGGTGCCGAAGATGCTCCGATCGCCTACATGAACACTCAAGACATTGCTAAATTTGCGATCGCCACGCTCTCTAGTCCTGAAGCCTCTCGCCAAACCCTACCGATTGCTGGCTTAAAAGCATGGGCACCCAGTGAAATTATTCGTCAATGTGAAAGATTCTCTGGTCGTGCAGGACGTACAGCCAGAATGCCTTTAGGAGCGGTGAGATTTGCCCGCAATTTAGCACTATGCTTTGAAGGCGGATGGAGCTTTGCCGAGCGGGTAGCCTATGTGGAAGTGCAAGCCAGTGGAGTGCCTATTGATGCTGATATGACTAGAACCTACGAAATTTTAGGTGTCGATCGCGAGCAAATTACAACTTTAGAATCGTACTTGCAAGAATACTTTGGACGTATCCTCCGCAAGCTTAAGGAACTAGACTATAAGGAACCAAAGGTAAAATCCACATTTTAAAGAAATCTTTTTTCATATTAAAACTAAGAGTTTAAAAACTAAGCTATCTAAAAACAGAATTGCTTCTCGGCTCTAATTTATTACTAATTTATTACTAATTTATTACTATTTTGTTACTGTGCTTGAGTTAGACGATTAGTATGGCTTTGGCAATTTATGATTTTATCCTTGTAATGATTACTAGATATGAATTTTGGATAATGAATAGTATTTGTGTAAAGCCTAAATATCATAACTTTGTGTATTTTCAAGAGCTAATTAAAGTTGTTTTTCTATCATCAGGTAGAGAGCTTAGAAAAGTCAGTAGTGATAGCCTAAAACTAAATTTAAGATTCTACTACTTGAAACTCCCATGACCGAACAAAACTCCTACGATCGCAATATTGAAAAGTTAAAAGAGCTAATCAAAGACATTAATATTGCTATGTTGACCACGGTTAATTCTGATGGTTCTTTATGCAGTCGTCCGATGGCAACTCAGAAGACAGAATTTAATGGAGAAATATGGTTTTTTACTTCCGATCGCTCGGCTAAAGTAGATGAAATAGTCCACGAGCAACAAGTTAATGTCAGCTACTCTAATCCTGATAAGCAGGAATACGTTTCGGTTTCAGGTCACGCTGAATTAGTACGCGATCGCCAAAAAATCGAAGAGTTATGGAATCCTATTTTAAAAGCATGGTTTCCCGATGGTAAAGAGCAAGCGGATTTGGCTTTATTAAAAATAAATGTGGATAAAGCTGAGTATTGGGATTCTCCTTCTAGTGCTGTTGTTAGTCTTATCGGTTTTGTCAAAGCGATCGCAACAGGAAAGCCTTACGAAGGTGGAGAACATGAAAAATTATCTATAAACTCTTAATTTTATTCAGCATCAATTGCAATCCAGTCACAACTAAATAATTGCTTGCAGTTAAGCTTATATTCTCTTGCTACAATACGCTTAACTACTTAATTGTGGAAGTTATGCTTACTGATAATGCGATTCTGATGCGATCTTTGAACCACAGTTATATTTGCGCTCAGATTTTAAAACAGTTGCAAAAATACGATTGCTTTGAGGCACTGCCAGAACTTACTTTGGATGTGGGAAATGGATTAACTCCTGATATTTCTGTTTTCCCCAAGGAATTAATTAAACCTAATTTTTTTCGCGATGTCCCTAAGTTCGAGCAAATGCCCGCGATCGCTATTGAGATCATTTCATCCAGTCAGAATATTCAAACCATATTAGAAAAAGCCGTGCAACTCGTAGAAGCTGGAGTCAAAGTGGTATGGACAGTTGAGCCATTTACTCAAACTATTTTCGTCACCACAAAATCAGAAGGTGAGGTGATATGGCGAAGCGCAATTATTGAAAG
>CAZLKI010000118.1:0-2184 GCA_964560035.1 uncultured Synechococcus sp. | reverse complement strand
GCATGAATTGGTGGAGACGGCTGAAAATCAATCCCTTAGCTCAAATTGGGGCGATCGCGATCGCAGTTTTGTACGCATTAACGATTTTTGCAGGACTAATCACGCCTTACAGCATGTACGATGCTCCTAAAAACAGCGCATTATTACCACCGACTCAAATATATTGGCATAATCGACAAGGCGAATTTATTGGGGCACACGTTTATCCCACGATTCAAGGTGAGGTAGATTTTGAGACAGGCGATCGCGCGCTAATTGTAGATTTTACTAAGCCATCCCAAATTTTACTATTTCATAACGGACATCTCTTAAGTACCAATGGCGCAGGACGATGGAACTTATTGGGCACAGACGATCAAGGACGAGATCAGTTTACGCGATTACTGTATGGGGGCAGGATTAGTCTGTTTATTGGCATTATTGGTACCACGATCTCGTTTACAATTGGGTGCCTAGTTGGAGGGATTTCTGGCTACTTTGGCGGGTGGTTGGATACTGTAATAATGCGGTTGGTTGAGGTAATAATGTCTGTGCCTTCGATCTATTTATTAGTGGCATTAGCGGCAATTTTAGATAAAAATCCATTTACGCAACTTCCTTTTACCAATGCTGAAAGATTTATCCTAATTATTGTGATTATCTCGTTCGTACAGTGGGCGGGCTTGGCAAGAATTATTCGGAACCAGGTACTTTCGATTAAAGAAGAACAATTTATTACCGCCGCGATCGCCACAGGAGCCAATTCTTTTAGGATTATTACGCGCCACATTCTGCCCCAGACTTCTAGCTTTATTATAATTTCAGCAACCCTTGCCATTCCTAGCTTTATCATTTCTGAATCAGTACTAAGCCTGATTGGATTAGGTATTCAACCTCCCGATCCATCATGGGGAAATATGCTATCCCTTGCTACCAATGCCTCGGTGATAATTTTACAACCTTGGTTAATTTGGTCTCCTGCCATTCTTATTATTCTTACAGTTCTCTCTTTTAATCTCTTAGGAGATGGTTTAAGAGATGCCCTAGATCCTAAAAATTTAAGAAGGTAAGTATTAATTAGAATTATAGGACTTACGCGCTCAAAGTTATAGAAACTTAGTGTGAGAGAGTTTGAGGGCGAAGCCCTCAATTGGGGCTGTGCCCCAAACCCACTTTAGATATAGGTTTTCTTTTTACGCTGCGTAAGTCCTAAATTAATGAGAATTTATTTTTGATTCTGACGGTTCAATTTGAGTGGCGGTAAAATCTGTTGTAAGTAGGTAATCTAAAGAAAAGTTAAAATATAAAGACTAAACTTTAAGAAAAAAATGCCTGCACTATTGAGAGTAAAACTGAGTCTAGAACAAGACAAACAACTACTGGCAATAAGTCAAAATCATAAATCACCAAGACGGACAGAAGAAAGGTTAGAGGCAATACGACTGAGCAACCATAGACGGACAGTCGTGAAGATAGCAGAATATTTTGATTGGCATCCGCAAACAGTCAGGGAATTGATCTAAAGATGGCAAGAGCGCAAGATCGGACTCAGTAGTGACCGAGTTAGAAAATTGTTAAAAAAAAGGGTTTGGTATGGAAACGATCGCGAAATCCCCATATAGATAATGCAACACAACGTCAGAACTGGAGCGATCGGGGCAAATTATGGTTATCTTTATCACTTTGGCAGGGCGATCGGATTCTTAAGGCGGCAGTTTTACATCCTTACGCGCAATGGGATTAGAAAGTTATTAATTATTTTCTGATTTTAAGCTGTCAATTACTCTGTATACCGTTGTTTTGGACGGAGCGGTTTGTCCGTTCTTATTACAGTAATTGATGAGCTCTCTGAAAGTCTCTAGTCCGTTCATTCCCTTCTCAAAATGCAGGTACTTGATAATTACTCTTAGTTCGGCATCATTTTTATCCTTTTCGCTGTTTTTATGGGCGATCGCTTCCAAACCTTTGGATTCATAATCGCTAACCCATCTTCTTACTCCCTTCCCAGTTAAAGAGTAGACATAGGAGCTAAAGAAAAAATGGTAACTACTCAGGGTAAAAAGAAGGATTAGGGAGCAAAAGATACAGAATAAAGAGATAAAAAGGTTTAAATATAGGGTGCGACCTCGATATAATACGATTATTTAGGCAGCAACGGGAAAACCATACTGATTGAGCTTGTTCCAGAATTGATCCCAACGAGTC
>CAZLKI010000117.1:0-8814 GCA_964560035.1 uncultured Synechococcus sp. | reverse complement strand
TCAGAATATAAAGTCGTCCTGAAGGACGAGGTTTTAAACCCAATTTTCCGATAAATTAGGAGTAGTCCCTCAAGAAGTGCTCAAAAAATATTGTGAACTCGATCAATGAACTTATTAATTAAACAAAGCCAGATTCTCCTACCCGATCGCAAGTTTCTGTTGGGAGATGTTTTACTTCAACAAGGAAAAATTGCGGCGATCGCAGAACAAATCGATATTAACGATGCTGAAATTATTAATGGTCAAGGACTCACACTTTTACCTGGAGTCATCGATCCACAGGTGCATTTCCGTGAACCGGGCTTGGAGCAGAAGGAAGATCTACATACTGCGAGCTGTGCCTGCGCCAAGGGGGGAGTAACCAGTTTTTTAGAAATGCCCAATACGCGACCCTTAACGATTACCCAAGTCGCCCTAGATGACAAGCTTAGTCGAGCTGCCAGTAAGTGCGTAGTCAACTATGGTTTTTTTATTGGAGCCACTGGAGAGGTTCTACCAGATTTACTTACAGCCAATCCTACCTGCGGTATTAAGGTGTTTATGGGATCGATGCATGGAGCTTTATTAATCGATCAAGAAGAAATTTTAGATCGGATTTTTGCCCAAGGAAATCGATTGATTGCCGTCCATGCCGAGGATCAAGCCCGCATCGCCCAACGCCGCATAGAATTTGCAGGGAGTACTGATCCAGCAATTCACTCCATTATTCAAGATAATCAAGCTGCCCTAAATGCTACCCAGTTAGCGTTAAAGCTGTCTAAGAAATATCAACGGCGGTTGCACATTTTACATCTGTCTACAGCCGAAGAAGCAGAATTATTGCGTCAAGATAAGCCCAATTGGGTAACAGCCGAAGTAACTCCTCAGCATCTCTTGATGAATATAAGTGCTTACAAAGAAATTGGAACCTTTGCCCAAATGAATCCGCCATTGCGATCGCCACACGACCAAGAAGTGCTATGGCAAGCTTTACTAGACGGGGTAATTGATTTTATTGCCACCGATCATGCACCCCATACCTTAGCCGAAAAAGCCCAGGGAGGAAATGTGCCAAGTCCAATTAAGTCAGAAAAATCCGCCACCGATACTATTTTTCTAGAGCCAGCAACTGTGCCTTCAGGGATGCCGGGAGTAGAAACTTCACTGCCCCTGATGCTGACCCAAGCTATGGCGGGAAGATGTACTATAGCTCAGGTTAGTCAATGGATGAGCCGAAATGTAGCAAAAGCATACGGTATCTCTAATAAGGGTGAGATTCGGGTGGGTTGGGACGCTGACCTCGTGTTAGTCAATCTCAAGGATTATAAGCCTGTACTGCGTGAAGAATTACTGACCAAATGTGGTTGGAGTCCCTTTGAAGGCTGGAATTTAACGGGATGGGCAGAGGTTACAATTGTGGGAGGCAAGGTGGTTTATGCCAATGGCAAGGTGAATGAGCAAGTACGAGGTGCAGCTCTACAGTTTAGCTAATGTTCGGCTTGCTAAACCCTTTGGCAGTGGGGTGAAATTAACTATCTGAGCAAATAGCTCGTTAAAAAATACAGGTGGCGATCGGCTGGAAATTCTCATTCCCCCTGGGATCTGGAGTTTTGAATTTATTCCGTTGTTAGGTTTTGCTTTATTTTAGAATGGGTTTTTGGTAGTTTGGACGAAACTTGTAGCAACAGGTGGCGGATTTTTTGCACTGTTTTCAATTCCCCTTTGGCTAGTAGGGTTATCAATGCTTTATCCCGAGGCTATGGGATTGGCAGGAAATTCGCGATTGCTAATTACCAACACCACCTTTACTATTAATCAATCTGTATTCGGGTTCAAGTCTTTAACCAGTGGTAAAGCTGCCGATCTAAATAAAATCGACTTGGGTAGTAACATAACTATTAACGACCAACCCGTTCAAGAAATTACGCTCAGGCATGGGGTAAAAACTTATAAGTTTGGTTTCAATCTCACAAATGTAGAAAAACAATGGCTCCATAGTGAAATTGTTACCTTTGTGGAAAAAATTAGAGAAAAAGTTTGACTGCTCCGATTAAGTTTAATCTAAAACTAGACTAAGCCTGAAACGTAATATACCAAGCCGAAAGTCCTCTAATCACATAATTATTATGCTTAATTGACGGTACAAATTCTAAAGTTGGATCGTTAAGATTGCCCACAAATTCTAAAAAATCTGACATGGACATTGACGAAAATCCCATTTCATAGACTAAATCTAAAGGCACAGGATGTCCCCAAAAATCATCTTCTACTTGCCGAATTGCAATTCCCTGCCAAATCGCAAAAAGCTTATCCTCAATTTCAGCTTCAAGGTTATTAATGGTTCTAGATAATAGTTCCAAACTAGCATCAAGATTGGGGTTAGACTCTAAAGCAGGGTATAGAGTCTCAGTATAAAGTGCGATCGATGGTGTAGAAATAGCAAGGTATTCACTCCCAGTCGCCTTATTTCTCTCAGGAAGATTAGAAAGATTTTGAGGCAGTGGTTGAGCTTGAAGCCTATTAACAGCCTGACTTAGTTCTTCCATTAACTTGGTCAGGCTAGAGACTTTTCCCGCAGTTCCTCTACTTCCGCTTGAGTTACAAAGCGATCTGCATTAACTTCTGATTCCACTTTAGATTTATCTATAGATTCATCTATGGTCATAGAATTACCTAGAATTGAGTTTACTTTTCTTAAGCTTAAATCAATATGACAAAAATTAAATCCATTAAATTCCCAAACGCTGAAAAATCAAGTCGAGGTTTTTAATATGGCGATCGCAGTCAAAACAGGCATCAATTTCAACCGAGGTAAGCAGACTTTGGACTTGAGGATTATTTTGAATTAAGCCACGAAAATCTCCATCAGGACGATTCCATGCTTGGTGGGCGCAAGACTGCACGATCTCATAGCTTTCTTCTCGACTCAAACCCTTAGCAATCAGTGCCAGCAGGACTTTTTGGCTGAAAACTACACCACCATAGCAATTTAGATTACGGCGCATATTGTCTGGGTAAATCAAAAGATTTTTGATCAAATCGGTAATTTCCGCCAACATAAAATGAGCAATAATGCAGGCATCGGGTAAGATTACGCGCTCGGCGGCACTATGGGAAATATCGCGTTCGTGCCACAGGGCAATATTCTCTAGGGCTGTAGCCGCATATCCCCTAAGCAGTCTTGCCATTCCCGTTAGCCGTTCCGATCTGATGGGGTTGCGTTTGTGGGGCATTGCCGAGGAGCCTTTTTGTCCTTTAGCAAAGTATTCTTCTACTTCTAAGACATCAGTACGTTGCAAATTGCGAATTTCGACAGCAAAGCGTTCTATAGATGAGCCCAGTAAAGCCAAAACCTGCACGAATTCTCCATGCCGATCGCGGGAAATAACTTGAGTAGAAGCACAATCGGGTTTTAGTCCTAACTTTTGACAGGCGATCGCTTCAATTTTAGGATCGACATTAGCGTAAGTACCAACTGCCCCAGAGATTTTACCAACGGCAATATTTTTAGCTGTATTCACAAGGCGATCGCGATGGCGTAGAGTTTCTGCCAACCAACCCGCCAACTTAAACCCGAAGGTTATGGGTTCGGCATGAATACCATGGGTGCGTCCCGCCATAATCGTATAGCGATGCTGCTGCGCCTGATAGCGAATAGTTTGCGATAGGGTTTCTACTTGCGCCAAAATTAAATTGATACTGCTCCCCAGTTGCAAAGCCAGTGCTGTATCCAAAACATCTGAACTGGTTAAACCAAGGTGAATAAATCTGCCCGCTTCGCCCACGTACTCATTCACGTTAGTTAAAAAAGCAATCATGTCGTGGCGCACTTCTGCCTCCAGTTCATCGATCCGATCTGGATCGAAGCTTGCCTTGGTTTTAATCTGTTCTACTGCCGATACAGGAATGTAGCCCAGTTCAGCTTGAGCTTCAACGACAGCAATCTCTACTTCTAGCCAAGTTTGGTACTTATGCCGATCCGACCACAGGCAGCCCATTTCGGGCAAGGTATAACGCTCTATCAAGGTTTAGGTTTTTTCAAGGTGTATACAGTAGATTAGCAAATTGATCGGGATTGTTTATTAATTTTTAAAAATACATTAATTTCAGATGTTCGATGGAGTTATTGGATTTTACAATTTGAAGAGTCAAAATTAAGGCAAAAATCATTATGAAAATCTTACTATCTACTTTAACTTTAGCGATCGCCTCAATCACTATAACTCTGTGTAGTTATAAATTCTCAACCACAGAGTCAATTACTGAGCAATTCTCATTTTGAAAAATTACTAAAATCCAAAGCTGAACTAAAGCAGTTTAAATCTGCAATGAAGTAGCAAAAAGTTGATCTGAGGTAGTTCAGCAGTTCCAAATTCAAACGGTAACATACATTGCAAATACAAGAGCTTTATTGTGCAGTTTAGAATCGTTAAATCTATCTCTGGTATTTTTAGCATTGATTGATCGAATTTCATCTTCTCGCAGTAGCAAGAAGCGTCAAGATGTTAGAAATAAATTTGATCTGCGACTTAACAAAAAGTTACAGTAGATCTAGCTGTTAGAATCCAAATCCTCTGCCAATATGTGTTCTACACTCGTTGTATCATTAATCACATTTTGAATTTGGAACTGTTGGCATTTGACAGTTATAATGACATTAATCCTCTGTGATGTGCGTGACTACCAAAAATGTTCTTTGATCTATAAGCGTTTTTAAGGAAGCACCCTCAAGTTAGTGGCAGTAAACCAGACTTGTATCTGGAAACTTTAAGTTAACTAAATGCCTAGCTTCCACCTTGGTTATTCCGGGGTCAAAAACTGCGGTAAGACGGCATTGCGGAGGGGAATATTTTGAAAAGATTAATTAACTTTTATCGTCAGTTTTAAATTCTTAATATTTATTCAGGTATCCGAGAATTTGCCTAAGAAAAGATTTCTGAGCTAATTTTGCACCCTCTACTGAAGGGTGAGAGTATTCATCCCTGTAAAGAAACACCTTGTTATTTTGAAAATCACATATATTAGTTGGGCAGAACACATCAAATAAATCAAAGACAAAAAAATTGCTATTTTTTTCGCGAACCTCATTTAAAACTCCATTTAAACCCATTCGTCTTTTCAGACTTTCCTCGCGGTTATAGTAAGTGCAAGATATTCCAGATGTTGAAAACCACTGATTTATGCTCTGAGAAGGATGGCAATTTGATTCTCGCAAAAAGGGGTTGCCATGCATAAAGCCAAGAGAAATTTCTCGTTTTAACAGATTTTTAGCGAGATTATCAACTCCTTTTTGTATAAGCTTTAACTGTTCATTTGAAGAGGTTGAGGCAATCTGTGGAGATAAATTTGCAATGTCATTCACCATTAAGACTACATCGCCTGGTAAAAGCTGACTTATTAAATCGGGGTATAACACTTTCCAGTAGTAATCATTTGCTTTACCCCATTTACCATTATTAGGAATATCAGGAATTGGCGAAGCATCCCAGCTTGATGTCACCATAACAGCACCAATATCGTTCTCAGGTATTGCCGCATACATCTCTAAAAGCGCAGCACTAAAAGAATTTCCAATCACCAGGAATCTTTTTTTCGCTTCGTAAAAGTTTCCAATAGTGCAATCCTTTGGATTAATTTTTTTTCCCACTTCATTATTAGAAGCCAAAACGCACTTATCGCCACTCCATACTTTTATGCCATTAAAATAATATAGATCTCTTAACGTTTCAGGTCCAGTTTTAGAAATATTAGGTTTATTTCCTAGGTAAAAACTTAAATTTGATTGCTTTATATAGGCAGTCATTAAAATGCTACACATCAAACAGGATAAAAGCCCGTATCCTACGATCTTCCATCTTATTGCAGACCACTCAGCCTTACGAAGTGGAGTTTCAATAAATACAAAAGAAGCAATTGCCATCAAAATAATCAGACTAATCTGAATTGGGATAGACCACCAATAAATACCTATTGTCCAACGACTTATAACAACAACAGTCCAGTGCCATAAGTATAGCGAGTATGAAATTACTCCGATAGAAACTACTAAAGGTAAAGAAAAAAAACTGAATGCTATAGTTCCTTTTCGTAAGGAAGAAATTAATGTTGCTGTAAGTAGTACTACAAAAAACGTTGAAATAATTGTGGAATAAGAAGGAAAAAATAAAGTCGCAATTAGCAGGAGTGCAATCAGATTAGGGCTAAAAAAATTTTGAATGATTTGGTCATATGAAAAAAATTTAATTTTTGTTGTCAAGAAAACTAAACAACCTATACTTAATTCCCAAAATCGTGATGTCATCAAAAAATAAGCAGCAGGCTGATTTGTATCGCTCAAATAGATAAAATTTGCAAAGGATACAGCAAAAGATAAAAGCATTACAAAAAAGAAGTTTCTTAAACCGAACTTAGTTTGTCTTCCAAATCCAGAAAACCAAAAAATAAAAGGAAACAAAAAATAGAACTGCTCTTCAATTCCAAGTGACCATGTATGCGTAAAAATATTTTTTTCTGCCGAAGAGCTAAAATAATTGGTATTTTGTATATAAAGGTAAATATTAGATAGACCAAATAAAGATGTTATTCCAGTTTCTAAGGTTGATTTCGGATTTGGATTAAAAAAACAGATTAAAATGCTGCTAATGATTACATTAAGAATTAATGCTGGAACTAAACGCTTAATTCGACGCGAATAAAATTCCATTAGAAAATCGCCAAAACCTTTATGTGACTTGTTTGATAGGGATGAAGTTATTACATAACCTGAAATCACAAAAAAAATATCTACGCCTAAATAACCACTTGGTAAGACATCTTTGTTTATATGATTTATAATCACTGCAATTACAGCCAATGCCCTTATGCCGTCAATATCTTGCCGATAAGAGATAGATTTGGTTGTAGCATTTTCAGTCATAAATATTAAATTTAAATTATTATTTTCTCAACTTATTGCAGTCCTAAGCAAATAGTATAAATTTGTATGGGGTTTATCCCTTTGCCAAGTTTATAAATTATTTGTAATTGCTATAGTTGAATGCAAACGCAAATTCTATTGATTCAATGAAATGATTTAGTTTTCAACCATGTTGGGAAATATGACTCAGCTTATTATTCTTAGGTATATTTAATTTAGGGGCAGAGTAATTTTATTGCGATCGCGATCCTGCCACGGAATTGGTTGAAAAGTAGGCATATTTGGAAAAGTCGTAAATCCCAGTCTCCATTTCTGAGCCAGTCTTAGCAAAACTCGATCTTGTCCTTGATGAAAAATATTGATATCTCCTGCCCCACGATTTAGAAAACTAAACCAAATTGCCCCGCGATCGCGAGTTTGTAAGACTCCACCCAAAGAACTAACACTAGAAAGAGTTCCAGTCTTGGCGATCGTCCCATAGGGCAAACCGCGATATTTAATAGTGCCACAGCGACATTGGCTAGATGGATATAAATCTGCCAAAGATAAGCCTTGTGTTTGAGCGATGTTCTGGGTCGCGATCAGCATTGCCACTGTTGCCCGTGGAGAGATTTGATTTTGTTGCCCTAGCCCTGAGCCATTAATTAAGCGAATCTCACTTGATAATCCTGTCATCGTTCCAACTTTTTGGGAAATCATTCTCCCACCACCTAAAGAATTTGCTAATATCTCCGCCATATCGTTATTGCTGAAAGTATTCATGCGCTTGAGAATTTGCCACAACGGTAGCGAAGAATGCTCGATTAAAAGGTTAGTAGGTGCCGAAAAATTAGAGCTATACAAAGACTTTCCCGTTATAATCAGTCTAGGCTTAAGCGGTTGAGAGCCCATGCCTTTATGTACCCTAGCGATCGCTGATGTCCAAGTTTGAGAATTAATTGCCCGTCTGAATAAACTTGCAGATACTCTAGGATTGGTTTCAAAGTTCATAAAAAATCCTCTGGTGACAATCAAGTTACCTTGGACGCGGTTTATGCCCATACGATTAAGCGCATTACCAAGGGCGATCGCCTCTTCCCACACAAATAATGGATCGCTACTACCTTGAATAATCAAATCTCCTTGCAGAGTGTTACCAACAATTTTGCCTGTAGTGCTAACTTTAGTTGCAAATTGATAATTAGTGCCCCAAGTTTCGATCGCAGCAAGAGTAGTAGCAATCTTGGTTAATGAAGCCGCAGGAATGAGTTTTGTGCCGTTGTGCCCCGCCAGCATGGTGCCATCAGTAGTCTGAATCCAAACTCCTTGACTGGCATTGCTATATCCCGCTCTTTTTAAGGTTGTAAGCAAAGTTTTAACGGCACTATCGGCATCGGGATCTGAGGTTGGAGTCTCGGCTGCCAATATTATGGGGCTAGATACAGAGGAAAGTAGGGAAATTGGAATTCTGATCGATTCTTGGCTAATTGCTCGACTAATTGGGGATGCCTTAATCTGAGATATATTAATTTGGGATAAAAATGCGATCGCCCCGACTAAACTCCACATACTTTCCATAGTTATAAACTTTTTGGTAATTATATATCTCTAAATACCGATCTACTCCTTTCCCAGCCAATGATTAGTATTGTTGTGGGTTTGGGGGCTGCGCCCTATAGAGGGGTTTCACCCCTTAACCCTATTTTTACAACGGGCAGTAAATCCTGACAAGATGTTGGGCAGATTCAACAAAATTTAATTAGAGTTAGTAAAGCATTAAAAAAGGGAGTAACTTTGACTCCCCACAATATATTTCCAGAATATTTCCAGAATATATTTTTAAATAGTTATTTTTAGCAATAAAATAAAGTAGTTATAGAGAATAAGTAAATTACCCAACACTGACCTGAGTACAGGTACAATGTGGGCTTTTAATAGCC
>CAZLKI010000116.1:6579-8828 GCA_964560035.1 uncultured Synechococcus sp. | reverse complement strand
TGCCAACAGCCCCAGTCGCAAATACATCCCCTAATGCTTCAACATCACTGGTCAAACGTGTAATTAACTTACCCACAGGAGTGCGATCGAAGAAGCTGGTAGAGAGCATCGTGACATGGGCAAAGAGGTCTTTACGAATATCTGCCGTAATTTTCTGCCCCACTTTTTGGACTACATAGCCCTGCCATGATTGCAGCCCTAGCCGTATTAGTACCGTAACTCCCACCAACAGGCAAAGCCAGCGCAATCCGATCAAGTCACCTTTAGCAATCGGTCCATCAATAGCCAATTTTACTAATATGGGCTGAATAACATTAGCGATCGCCAAAGGTACCAATAAAATTAGCGAAATAACTAAATCTTTGGAACTACGTTGAGCATAAGGTTTAAGCTTAAGTAGTAGCCGCCAGTCGTTATCAGGTGGTCTAGCAGGTAGTTGGACAGGAACTTGGTTAGAAACCATTAGGTACAATTAACAATTAACAAAATTCAGAGCAAAGCCTAGAACAAAACTTAAAGATATAGTTTAGTCTAAATCTCTGCCGCTAGGATTCCGTGATGGATCGCTGTTCAAAAATCCAAATATAAACAATCCAACAAAGAAAAACACCGTAATGTAAACAACAATTTTGAGAGTGAGCATGAATATTAAAGTCTCCCGCGATAAAAATTAAATTAATAATTAAAATCAATTGTACCGCCGATCCGCAATTAACAGCACTCTGCAAGAATACTTAAAATACTTAAATTGTCTGTAAAATTATGCACTCCCAAATATCCTCAAAGATATATGTCAAAATTTGTGGAATTACTAAGCCCGATCAAGCGATCGCGATCGCCAAGTTAGGTGCAGACTGTTTGGGGTATATCTGCGTAGCAGCTTCGCCTCGATTTGTAAGTTGCGAGCAACTGGTGGAGATTACTAAAGCTTTTACAGATCTCAATCAAAGCTCTAAGATCGATCATGTGGGCGTATTTTTAGATGCAACCATCGATCGAATCTCTAATTACATTCATAAAGCTAAAATAAATTCTATTCAACTACATGGCAATGAATCCCCAGAATTTTGTCAGCAGATTAGGTTAGAATTTCCCAAAATTAAATTAATTAAGGCTTTCAGAGTTAAAAATTCCCAAACTCTGGAGCGAGTATATGCTTTTACAAATTATGTGGATGTTGTATTGCTAGATGCCTACGATCCACAATTTGCAGGTGGTACAGGTAAAACTATTGACTGGTCGATATTAAAAGAATTTAGAGAAAACTTTAGTGAAAATTTTAGAGAAGATTTCAGCCAAACCTATAAGCCAAGGTGTGATTGGTGGTTAGCAGGTGGGTTGTCTCCGCAAAATGTAAAACAAGCGATCGCCCAGTTAAAACCTGATGGTATTGATGTCTCTAGCGGGGTAGAAAAATCGGTGGGTGATAAAGACTTAGAGCAAGTTAAAAATTTACTAGATATCGCTAAATCCGTTCCTAGCTTTTAGCCACGAGCGAATAAAACTGCTGTAAAAATTGCTACTGGTATAGAGATCGCCGTTACTGCCATCGTATTTTGATCGACTTGATTAAAAACTGGTAAGTAGATCGCGCTAATTTTAATCGTGGAGGCGATCGCCAAACTAATTCCAATTATCTTAGCAATAAACATATTGTTAAATTTTATGATTAAATTTTGTGGCGGACTTGAAACTAAAGTGCTACAGGATTAATTTTTTGGAGCTATCTCTGCGGCTGCAGGAAAGTTTTCTATGGGTACGCCTGCCATTGCTTTTTCCATAAAGTTTCGCCAAATCGGAGCTACATATACTCCACCAGTTACGCCGTTAGACATTTGCGAATAATCATCATTCCCAATCCAAATTGATACAGCCAACTGCGGCACATAACCCACAAACCAAGCATCGCGAAAATCGGAAGTAGTACCTGTTTTACCAGCCACAGGGCGACCTCCACTGAGAATAGCTTGGGTACCTGTGCCACTATTAATTACGCCTCGTAAAACATCAGTGGTTTCTGCCACAGCATAAGGATCGAGAACTAAACTAGGCTTTGGACTATTATCTAAAACTACCTTTCCCGCACTGTCAGTCACGCGCGCAATTAAAGTAATTTTATTCTTATAACCACCATTGGCAAACGTAGCGTAAGCACCCGTAGTTTCCAAAAGGGTTAAATCTGCCGAGCCTAAGGGCAAAGATATGACTCGATCTAGAGGACTCATGATGCCTAATTTGCGACAATCTTC
>CAZLKI010000116.1:0-6479 GCA_964560035.1 uncultured Synechococcus sp. | reverse complement strand
CGAACCGATCTGCCGTCTTGCTTGTACTGCCCGATTAAATTGATTTTGTTGATAAGGTCCTACCCCACCAACTAAAGCTTTAACAAAACCTGTTTTTGGATCGACCGCAACCAGAGCTATTTGTCCCGCATTGGTACCAAAATTTTGTAAGTCCTTATGCCCTTGTTTGGTAGTTTGTTCGGCTATACGCTGCAATTTCAAATCGATGGTAGTCTGAACTCGCAATCCACCTTTTAGAAGGATATCTTGACCAAATTTTTCGACTAACTCGGCAGATACTGCTTGCGTAACGTAGGGAACTTGACTGGCTTCGTAGGAAATACCTTTACCTAATTTAATCCGAGCCGCTTTTGCCGCTTTGACTTCGGCTGGTGTTGCCCATCCTAATTCCTGCAGTCGATCTAGAACCAATCCTTGGCGAAATTTAGCAGTTTTATAGTTATCCAGTGGGTTAAATACTGATGGAGCTTGGACTACACCTGCCATCATTGCGGCTTCAGCTAAAGTTAAATCAGAGGCACTTTTATTAAAGTAATTTTGGGCTGCGGTTTCAGCACCGTTAGTATTTCTACCCCAAAACACTTGATTTAGATACATTTCTAAAATCTGATCTTTAGTAAAAACTTGTTCGACTCGCATTGCCAAAACCGCTTCAGCAACTTTACGATTGAGACTACGTTCTGAAGATAGGAATAGATTTTTGACTAATTGTTGAGTCAGCGTAGAGCCACCTTCTAAAGTCTGTCTGGATCTTAGGTTTACTAGCGTAGCTCTGGCAATACCTGCGGGATTTATACCACTATGGGAATAGAAATAAGCATCCTCGATCGCCAAGATCGAACGCTTTAAGTGGGGAGATATGCGATTGAGCGGCACAACTTCTCGATTAACATCACCATGCAAGCGGGCGATCAATTCGCCATTAATATCGTAGAAGTAAGAAGTCTCGGCGGGGGTATATCCTTTCAATACTCTCACGTCTGGCAAGTCGTTAAAACTAACTGCTAATCCTACCAATGCCCCAGCTAAAGCCGATCCACCCAATAAAACTCCCCCTATTAGAAGATTTCTCAGGTTTTTCGTAAATTGTATAAATACCGCTTTTGCCATACTTTTGCCATATTAGTTGGGCTATTTGCTGATTATGTTAGCTTACCCTAAACAATAACTTAAATATTTAATATAGACATTTACAGAAGGATTGGTGAATACAGAAATTAGTTTTCAATGGATTTTTAGATAAATTAAAAAAGACTGGGAGTTTTAGCCCAGCCTCAAGTTATTAATCGTATTATTAGTCGTAAATACAGAATATTTCTAGGCAGCTAGAAAAGTCTTTTTAAATTCGGCGATCGCTGCTTTTAAGATTCCCTCAGCTTCTTCCCCAATTTTCTTCTCAGCTTTAACTAATTCTGCATACTTGGGCTTGCTAGTTGTCAAATAATTACGGAAGCCTTTATTAAAGCTTGTAATCATATCTACAGGAATATCATCCAAATAGCCATTGATTGCAGTGTAAATAATTGCAACTTGGTCGCTGACTACTAAGGGTGAATATTGAGGTTGCTTGAGTAATTCACGCAATCTTTGCCCACGCGCCAGTTGATTTTGGGTGGCTTTGTCCAAGTCAGAGGCAAACTGAGCAAAGGCGACAAGATCGTCATATTGGGCTAGTTCAAGCTTGATTTTACCTGCAACTTGCTTCATCGCCTTGATTTGCGCCGCCGAACCTACACGAGATACCGAAATACCGGGGTTGATAGCAGGGCGGATACCAGAGTTAAAGAGGTCAGAAGAGAGGAAAATTTGACCGTCAGTAATCGAAATTACATTGGTAGGAATGTATGCCGACACGTCACCAGCTTGAGTTTCGATAATTGGTAAGGCTGTCATTGACCCACCACCAAGTTCATCACTGAGTTTTGCGGCACGTTCTAATAAGCGGGAATGGAGATAAAATACATCACCCGGATATGCTTCACGACCGGGAGGACGACGCAAGAGTAAAGACATTTGCCGATATGCCTGAGCGTGCTTTGATAGATCGTCATAAACGACCAAGGTTGCTTTGCCCTTGTACATAAAGTATTCAGCCAAAGAAGCTCCAGTGTATGGTGCTAAATATTGAAGCGTCGCAGGATCGTTAGCATTAGCTGCAACTACGATGGTGTAGTCCAGTGCGCCATTTTCTCTGAGAATATTGACCACGTTAGCAACAGTAGAGCCTTTTTGCCCGATCGCCACATATACGCAAATACAATCTTCACCTTTTTGATTGAGGATGGTATCGATGGCAACGGCGGTTTTTCCTGTCTGGCGATCGCCAATAATTAATTCTCTTTGTCCACGTCCAACTGGGATCATGGCATCAATTGCGGTAACACCTGTTTGCAACGGTTCAAATACCGATTTACGGGCAATAATACCCGGAGCCGGGGATTCAATCAGACGGGAATCAGAACTTGCAATCTCGCCCTTACCATCAATGGGTCGAGCTAAAGCATCTACAACTCTTCCAATAAAGGCATCGCCTACGGGAATTTGCGCGATTTTACCAGTGGATTTAACCGAGCTACCTTCAGCAATATCTCGCCCTGCACCCATTAATACGGCACCGACGTTATCTTCTTCGAGGTTCAAGGCGATCCCAATTGTACCGTCTTCAAACTCTAATAATTCCCCTGACATCGCCTTTTCTAAGCCATATACTCGCGCAATACCATCTCCAACCTGTAGGACTGTACCCACGTTAGAAACTTGCAACTGTTCGTTATATTGCTCGATTTGTTGCTTAATAATATTACTGATCTCGTCTGGTCTAATAGCTACCATATTCTCTTACTCCATATCAATATTAGTTATTAGGATTGGCGATCGCTTTGGCTAACTATTAACCGCATCATTTAAAAATCTTTAACTAATAAAAATCGTTAACTGATAACAAGGCGATCGCTTAGAATTGCCAAAATTAATTAGATGCAAAATTAATTAGATGCAAAATTAATTAGAAATTAAACTTTAACCATTAAGCCACTGGTCAGGCGGCGGAGTTGTCCCCTAATGCTGGCATCAATTACTTGGGAGCCAACTTTAATAATTACCCCACCAATTAAGTCGGGATTAAGTTTAATTGAAAGCTCTACGCTATTAGCATTGGTTAAATCTTTAACTTTCTGCTTTAGGGTCTCTTTTTGAGCCTCGGTTAATTCAACTGCTGTGGAAATTTCGGCTAGAGCAACTTGGTTCATTTCGCGTAAAAGTGCTTGAAACTTCAAACAAATTGCTTCTAAAAATAAAATTCGGCGGCGATCGACTAATAACCCCAAGAAGTTAGCTACAGAAGGCTGAATCTGACTAGAAAATAGTGATATCAGTAAATCCTTTTTGACATTTTCAGGAATTAAAGGCGCACTTAATAACCTTCTAAAGTCATCCGATTCGACTAGGGTAGTCAAAATAAACTGAATATCGTTGCCATAAGTCTCGATCAAGTTTTGCTCTTTTGCCACTGCCATCAAAGCTTCAGCATAGGGTTCCACAATTGCTTGACTAAAAGAACTATTCTTCATTTTGCGCCTCCACTTACTAGAAGACTAATACTGCGATCGACTAACTCTTGTTGAGTAGCTTCAGACAAACCGCGATCGAAGTAAGCTTTTACCTGTACTAAGGACTTTTGCACTACCTGTTGACGCAGTTGCATAATTACCCGTTCTTGTTCGGTTGCCAATTCTTGCGCGGCAGAAGCTTTTAAGCGTTCAATATCAGCAGCAATAGTTGCCAAAATTGTATCGCTGGCAGTTTTAGCATCGGCTTCAGCTTGGATTCTCAGGCGATCGCATTCAGCTTGAACTTCAGCTAATTTTTTTTGCTGATTAGCTAACTGTTCGGCGGATTTAAGTTTGCGAGTCTCGGCATCCTTGATTGCAGTTTCAATACTTTCAAGGCGTTGGGATAATATTTTGCCCAAAAAACCTCGACCAGCATAAATTAGCAGGACTAAAATAATCGCAATATTGATCAAGTTAGTTTGAAAAATATCCTTATTAATGCCAAAGCCAGAATGCTCCACCATTTCACCAGCCAATTCGCTAGTTATTTCAGAAGCGAATAAAAATTTAGAAACTAAAAATACATTGTTAATCATAATTTTCTCAGCTATTCACCAGATTTCCGAGTAGCTTCTCTAAAATTTGGCGACTGAGTCCATCTACTTGGGCATCCAAAGCCGCCATTGCCTCTGATTTCTGTTGCTCGATTTCAGCTTTAGCTGTAGCAATCTGTGCCTGAGACTCCGCTAGGGTAGCAGCAATCTGTTGGGCTCGAATTTTATTCGCATCGCTTTGAGCCGTTAAAAGCATAGATTGAGAAGATTTACGAGTTTCGGTTAATTCAGCTTCGTATTGTTGAGCTAGTGACTCGGCTTTTTCTAAACGCGATTTTGCTTCAGCGATATTAGTCCGCACGTAATCATTGCGATCGTCAATTGCTTTAGTTAAAGGCTTGAAGAAAATATTATTAAGAACTGCCACTAATATCAAGATTTGCACCGCCATAATTGGCAAAGTTGCATCAAAGTCAAACAAGCCACCACTCGGTTCTGCGGACTCAACCGCTAAGAGAATCGTTAATAAAGGTGTTGAGTAAAGTGTCATGGGAGTTAATTAGCAAGTTAGGTATCTGCAGTGGATAGCAACCTTAAGAGGCGTCTCAAGATTGCTATACCTAAAAAACTAAGCAGCAAAAGGGTTAGCAAATAGTAATACTAAAGCTACAACCAATCCGTAAATGGTCAAAGCTTCCATGAAAGCCAAGCTTAAAAGTAGAGTCCCGCGAATTTTACCTTCGGCTTCTGGCTGACGAGCAATTCCTTCTACAGCACTGCTGGCGGCATTACCTTGTCCAATGCCAGGACCAACTGAAGCCAAGCCAATGGAGATGCTGGCAGCGATAACAGAAGCGGCGGCAACTAATGGATCCATGATGTTTTTTCCTTTTAATTAAATAAGTGTAATTGTTTATTTTGGGACTATATCGTCAGGATACCAATAAACCAATAAGGTATTATTTGCCTGACAAATCAACTGAGCTAATGATGCTCATGCTCTTCTTCACCGTGTCCTTCGATCGCCTCACCAATGTAAGAAGCCGCCAGAGTAGAGAAAATTAGAGCTTGAATCGCACTGGTAAACAGCCCTAAAATCATCACAGGCAACGGTACAATTAATGGCACCAAAAGAACTAGAACTCCAACCACAAGCTCGTCAGCCAAAATATTACCAAACAGACGGAAGCTTAGGGAAAGAGGTTTCGTGAAATCTTCTAAAACCCACAACGGGAGTAAAAACGGAGATGCTTGGACGTACTTAGAAAAGTATCCTAAACCTTTACGACTGATTCCAGCATAAAAATACGAGGCAGATACTAATAAAGCCAAAGCCACCGTAGTATTAATGTCACTGGTAGGGGCGGCTAGTTCGCCAGAGGGGAGCTCGATTAGTTTCCAAGGTACCAACGCTCCTAGCCAGTTAGAGACAAAAATAAAGAGGAATAAAGTACCGACAAATGGCACCCAAGGACGATACTCTTTTTCGCCGATTTGATCTTTGGCAATACCTTGAATATACTCAAGCCCGAATTCCATAAAGTTTTGAAACCCTACAGGAATACGTTGAATGTTGCTGGTAGCGATCGCCGAGGCTAAAACTAACACCCCCATGACAATCCAACTAACAATTAGAACCTGACCGTGAACTTCAAAGTTGCCAACTTGCCAATAAAAGTGCTTTCCTACTTCTAAGGCGGCAAGATGAGTGGATTGAGAGTATGACAATAATTGATTCATCATATTTACACTTGCTTATCTACGGGGCTTATCTACAGGCATGGGAATAAAATCCTGAGCCAAAAAAACTAAAATTGCGGCTTTGTATGTCATAAATCCCAAAAAAATCGGTAGGATTTGCAACTGCTTGAGACGAGTAGCTAAGATAATTACGCCTATAAATATCCCCAAGCGGGAATACCCAAGCCGATTTCTTTGCTTACCCAATTCGTCAACGCTTTGTGCCAACATTTTTAAGTAAACCACACCAGTGCACGCACCCAACAAATAATTTAGCGCGATGTTTAATCCATAAAAACTTACCACTGCGATAAAAATTAAGCCCGTGAGGACTAAAGTAATGATAAATATTCTGAGCTTCAAGCTTTCGTAGTCATCAACTGAATCTTTTAATGATGCTGAAGATAAGCTGGTCGAGGCGATCGATCCGAGGGATTTTTTAAACTCTTTACTTTTGGCAGGAAGAACTTTCAAGGAATCTAATCGGTGTGAATAATCTTTCTAGAAAGCATACCATGCAGGATGTAACACAATATTTGATTTTAATTTCTATTCAACTGCGATCGGATCGGCGATCGAATCTAATATCGAATCCAATATAGAGGCATAACTCAGTAAATTCAAATCTAAGCTA
>CAZLKI010000115.1:0-8835 GCA_964560035.1 uncultured Synechococcus sp. | reverse complement strand
AACGTACCAACGATAGTGCAACAGACTTTAGAAAAAGTCCGACAAGAAGTTAATATGGGCTATACCTACCAGCCTAAAGCTAAACGGGAGGTCTCAGAAATTAGAGGCTATCTCAAACGGACAAGAGTTGGGGTTTCTGGGGCAGCTAACTTAGCTGACAGTAAAGCCCAAAAGCTTAGTAATAACCTCGTTGACATTGCAGCTAAATCAGAGTTTCAGTCTTATATGCTCAGCACCTCCTATGCTTTTACTAACGCCCTCGAAAAATTAGTAATTGCCAATGTTGAGAAACAGCTACCCCAACTTGGTTCGGTATTAGCAAGAAGTGTAAAAGTCGAAGATGCTGCCGCTTACGCCCTAAATCGTTTACCCACAATGTATGCCACCTCGGCGGGAGGATTACTATATCAACAACAAAAAGCCAAAACCGAATTAGCTGATGATATTTCTTCGGCAGTGATTCAGGCATTATTAGCTCTTGGCAAAGCTCCTACCCGTATGGTGGGTCCGTTACCTATAAATAAATTCGATCTAGAAGAAGAACAGGCATTATTAGAACTAAAGCCAATTCTGCAACGGGACGAGATTACTTGGCGCAATGTCACCACCTTAGTCGAAGAAGCACTGGAATTAGCCAAAGGAGATGCCGATCGCCTGACAAAGTTGCTCGACCAAATCAACCGCGTGTTTCAACTGCAATTAGATAATAATGATTTATCCCTAGTTTATGATGACTTGGAAAATGTATTGATCATGAAAGCTCTGACCAAATATACTTTTTGGCTGTTAGTCGAAAATCCTCAGGTGATTGCCAAAGATGCGCTCGAAATTTTTCCTGCGATCTCCTCTATCAAGTTAGTTTCACCAGTCTTTGCTCATCCGTTAGTATATACAAGACAAGAAATGGAGGAAGAGAGAATTTAGTGAGTTTTTCCGCAGATTTTTCTAGTAACTTTTCAAATACTAGCAATATTAAAAATAGCTTTAGAGACAGCGTTCTAAAAACCCAATTTTTAGTTACTGCCGAAGTGTCTCCGCCTAGAGGTTGCGATCCGCAGCACATGATCGACCAAGCCAAATTGCTCAAAGGTCGAATTCATGCCCTTAATATTACCGACTCCAGCCGTGCAGTTCTAGGAATGAGTCCGTTAGCCGCGTCAGTGATTTTGCAATATAAAGTTGGAATTACTACTATTTATCAGTTAGCCTGTCGCGATCGCAATGCCATTGCCCTTCAAGGAGATTTACTCGGAGCATCGGCACTAGGACTCCAAAATGTATTGGCACTCACAGGCGATCCCGTCAAAGCAGGCGATCATCCCCAAGCCAAATCGGTATTCGATCTAGAATCTGTGAGGTTACTCCAAGCGATCGCCAAGCTCAATCAAGGGCTAGATATTAACGATAAACCCCTAAGCGATCGCGCCACAGATTTATTTGCAGGTGCTGCCATCGATCCGCAGTCCCCAAGTTGGTCGGGCTTACAAAAACGCTTTGAGCGTAAATTAGCCGCAGGTGCTGAGTTTTTCCAAAGCCAATTAATTACCGATTTTGAGCTTTTAGATAAATTTATGCACCAGTTGGGTCATGCCAGTCAAAAGCCAATTCTGGCAGGGATCTTTCTACTTAAATCGGCTAAGAATGCCCACTTTATTAATAAATACGTCCCTGGAGTAAATATTCCAGATCATATTATCAATCGATTGGCGCAGGCAGAAGTACCACTCCAAGAGGGGATCGCGATCGCCGCAGAGCAAGTCAAAGCCGCTAAACAAATCTGTCAAGGAGTGCATCTGATGGCAGTAAAAACCGAACATTTAATTCCGCAAATTCTCGACCTAGCTGGCATTCCACCTCTAACTACTCCCTCAGTAACTTCTCCTAATTAACTTATGTCTCCAGAGCAATTATTAGAACTGGCACTCAAACAGGGAGCTAACGCCGCCGAAGTCTATGTATCTAACTCTCAGTCTCACCCCGTTTATTTTGAAGCAAATCGGCTGAAACAACTCGAAAATATTAGCTCTGAAGGGATTGCATTAAGACTTTGGAAAAATAACAAACCCGGACTAGCGATCGCCTATGGAGATATAGAACCTCAAACTCTAGTCGAAAAGGCATTAGCTATTAGTTCGCTAAACGAAACCGAAGAAATTTATCTCAATCCTCAATTTAAGCTCCAGCCCCAAAATTATCCACCAAACTTCGATCGAGATCTAATCACAACTCCTGAATCTCAAGACCAATTAATTAGCCAGTTAATTAACACGGGTGCAGCCGCGATCGCCCAAATTACTAGCCTTTATCCCGAAGTTATCTGTGAAAGTGAATGGGATGTTAACTATGATTCGATGCGGTTGATTAATTCTTTAGGATTGGATTGTAGCTATAGCGATCGCTCTGTAGATGGCTATATTAGTGCCGAATTAGTTAGGGACGAAGATTTTCTCAATATCGGCCAAAGCTACAGCGATCGCGGGCTATTTTCTGCCGATCTGCTAACGCTGCCAATTTTACAACATCTAGAATGGTCGGCTCGAAATGCTGCGGCTGCTAATGGTAAAGTTCCAATTATATTCACGTCCAAAGCTGCCGATACTCTGTGGGGCATAGTTGCTGAAGCTTGCAGTGGTCGCCATGTCCGCCAAAAAACTACACCGTGGCTAGATAAATTAGATAAATTAGTAATTTCCCCCTCCATTACCCTAACCCAAAATCCTACCCTTGGCATTCACAGCCTGCCCTTTGATGATGAAGGTACTCCCACCCAAACTGTGACATGGATAGAAGAGGGGATTTTAAAAGGTTTTTATGGCGATCGCCGCACGGCTGCTGAATTAAATCTGCCACTCACGGGCAATGGGTTTCGGAGTGGTTTGGGCAGCTATCCCAGTCCTAGTATGTTTAATCTGATTGTGAATGAAGGTAAAGGTAATTTATCCGATCTCCTATCTTCTATTTCTGATGGCATTCTCATCGATCAAATTTTAGGAGATTCGCCCGATCTTTCTGGAGATTTTTCTATAAATGTCGATCTGGGCTATCGCATCAAACAAGGGCAGATCGTAGGACGGGTCAAGGATACGATGGTTTCGGGCAATGCCTATACTGCGCTAAATAATTTAATTCAACTAGGAAGCGATCGCGCTTGGCAAGGTTCACTGTATACCCCTTCATTGATCGTAGATGGACTATCCGTAACAACCAGAAGTTAATCAAAGCTTAGTATAGTTTTAAAAACAGATCGCTCTCACTGGGAAAGGTTTGCATAATAGAAATACTTGGAGTCACATACTATGTCTGATGAAAACACTCAAACTATTATTTAAGCGTTAAATGAATTAAGAGATGAAATAGCTCAAATAAATAATGTGAGCATTGATACAGACCTTAAAGATACAAACTCAAAATTAAACGAGCTAACTAAAGAACTAAATCAAATCCAAAAATGGCAAGATCGGATGTGGGATGTAGTGAAGTGGGTGGGAGGAATTTCGGCTGGTTTGTCTATCAGTGCCGCGATCGCTCTAGTGGGTCTAGTAATTAAGCTTGCCCGTTAGTTTGGAGCAAAAAATTAAATTGCGGCGAAGGCGATCGCCAAGATTACAGCAACCATTGCCCCGATCGCGCCCATAATCCCATTTACAACTTCATTAGTCAGCCATTCATAGTTTGCTTGCCAGACTGCACCGATCAGGCTTTCAATATTTGTCGCGATAAACGCCGCAATAATGCAAAAACCTAAATCCCAAGGACTATTAATTAACCCCAAGCCATAGCCGACCAAAGCTTGTAAGATCGAACCAATCACGCCTGCGATCGTGCCTTCTAAACTAATTGCGCCTTCGGTACCATTGGGAACAGATTCTAAAGTTGTGATCAAATAAGTAGTCTTTCCGTATGCCTTGCCAACTTCACTGGCGGTGGTGTCTGCCAATTTTGCACTCAAACTAGCAACATAACCTAACGTCCATAAAGGATTAGGTAAAATGCCATATCCGATCGCACAAATAGCTGCTGTAAAAGCCGAACCCCATAGATTTTCAGGACCTCTGGCACCGTCTCTTTTTTCGGCTATGCCCTTTGCCTCTTTAATATCTTTGCCAATTCGAGTTACAGCCGAACCAGCTACTAAATAAAATAAAATTACCAAGTATCCCTGCCAACTTAAAAACCCCCAGACTAAAATCCCTAAAGCCCATGCGTGCAGAATGCCAGAGGTAGTTAATACTTTCTTGGGGAGTAATAAAGCGATCGCTCCCAATCCAGTATTCAAGCCAATTCCGATTAACCAGTTATTAAGCATTTAATTAATTTAATTAATAGTCACAGCCTGAGTTAGTTAGTATGAATACTCGATCATCTTACTCATTTCGATCGCATTTTGAAACCCCAACTAAATACCTTTTAACGCCAGCCAGCTCGATCCATAATTTGAATAGCCACACGCGCAAACTTACCTAGCTCCGAAGCATTTACCTCATCTTCTTTAAATTTCCCATAGCCTATCAAGACTTGTTCAATAGCCACCCCCTTCAATACAGGGTACTCATTATTACCAGAGGCAAAAATCTTCTGAGATTGTGAGTCGGTCAAATGCTCGATAAACTTGATCGCTGCCGCCCGATTGGGAGAATTTTTAGCAACCCCTGCCCCACTGATATTAATGTGAGTACCACGATCTCTTTGATTGGGAAAGAAAACCCCAATTTTAGATGCTACCTCTAGATCTTCGGGCTTTTTAGATTTGGCTAAACGAGCTACATAATAAGCATTTACTATAGTCAAATCGGCAACTCCTGAAGCTACAGCGCGAATTTGGGCAGTGTCATTCCCTTCGGGCGGACGCGCAAAGTTTGCTACTAATCCTTTTGCCCATGCTTCGGTTTTCTGCACCCCATTAGTTGCCACCATTGATGCTACTAATGACTGATTATAGACTTGGGTTGATGTCCGCATCACGATCTTACCTCGCCATTTAGGAGCCGCTAAATCTTCGTAAGTGCTGAGCTTGTCTGGTGTTACTTTATCTTTGTTATACACGATTACCCTTGCTCTTTTAGCCAAACCAAACCAGTATCCCGATGGTTCGCGCAGATAGGCAGGAATTCTCGTATTCAGTAAAAGCGATCGCACGGGTTGTAAAATTCCCTCTTCTTGGGCGCGATATAAGTTTCCAGCATCGACAGTAATAATCACATCGGCGGGGCTATTGGCACCTTCACTTTTAATGCGCTCGATTAACTTGGCAGCATCGGCTTCAACAAGATTGATTTTAATGCCTGTTTTTTGGGTAAAGGATTGATAAATGGAGTTATCTGTGTCGTAGTGCCTAGCGGAATAAAGATTTACAACTCCAGGTTTATTTTGGGCAATAGTAGTTTGGGGTTGATAGGTAGCTAAAGCAAATGCCCCAACTGGAAGCGAACCTAATAAAATCCGCCGCGAAATTTTGTTCATTAAATTAATTTACAAATGATAATTGTTACTAATAAGCTTAGCAAAGTTAGCACTAATTGCAAATAGATGTCTTTAATTTTAGATATTTAATCTAGTTATTTAGTTGAATATCTAGATATTTAACTGTAGGGAAAAGTTTTAACATCATGCGATCGCACTGACAATTTAACTTTTGCCCCGATTTGAATATAAGTAGAACTCCGCGCCAAAATATCCCGATCCGATGCCGTGGGGATACAGTAAATTGATTCTCGTCCTACAAACAGGCGATCGCGGATAGTAAAAAAATCAGTTAAATGAATATTAGATATTGATTCTGGGATTTCTTCTAACAAAATATCCTCTTGCCGAATCATGACTAAAGCCTTGTCATAGCTGCAATTATTATCAGCGATCGCAAAAGATCCAATTTCGGTTTTCCATATTTGCCCATGACGTAAAGCAGGTAAAAAGTTAGCTTGGGTCACAAATTCTGCCACAAACTTAGAAGCAGGCTGTTGATATATATTTTCAGGTGTATCTAGTTGTTCTAGCCTTCCCGCACGCATGACCGCGACCCAATCAGAAATTGCCATTGCCTCCTCTTGGTCGTGGGTCACAATAATTGTCGATATCCCCGCCGTTTTGAGAATATCGCGTAATTCTTGGCGTAGACGTAACTTAGTTTGCACATCTAAATTACTAAGCGGTTCATCGAGCAAAATTAACGCAGGATTTGGGGCGATCGCTCGTGCTAAAGCCACCCGTTGCTGTTGTCCGCCTGATAGCTGATCGGGATAGCGTCGTCCTAGTCCTTCTAATCGCACTATTTCTAATACTTGTTGAATCCGTTCTTGCTTGTGAGGTTTGCGGCGCAGTCCAAAGGCAATATTTTCATTGACCGTAAGGTGGGGAAACAATGCATAATCCTGAAATACCATGCCTACATTTCGCTGTTCGGGTGGTGTAGAACTGGTATTGGTAGCAACTAGGCGATCGCTAATATGAATTGTTCCTGATTGAGGTTGTTCAAATCCAGCAATTAACCGTAATAAAGTAGTTTTGCCGCAACCCGATGGACCTAAAACACTCAGAATATCGCCCAGATTAAGATTCAGAGACACATCATCTACCACCAAATTTTGATTAAAGGATTTAGAAAGATTTTGTAGACTTAGGATTGGCACTAAAATCTCTTTTGGATTTATCCTCGAACTTACGTTTGTTTTGACGTTTGAAATATCTATAGAGGTCATGAAAAAGTAAAGATGCTAAAAACACGAACTAGGTAAATTATATTACAATTGTTTTTGCAATCTATTCTCACTATCAAACTAATTATTCGACTAATTATTAGGCAAAGTAATGTCAATCTTTCAAATGTTAGCTGCCCGCAAATGGAGCCACCAGATTAACCTTTGGACAGTTATTGTAATTGGAATGTGTGCGCTAGTCTTGACCCCGATTATCTGCGTTCTAAGTGCGATATCCAATAACTCTACAGAAGTTTGGCAGCATCTTGCCTCGACCGTCTTACCTACATATATCTACAATTCTCTAATGTTAATGCTTAGTGTTGGCATCGGTGTTTTAGGCTTGGGAGTGAGTACGGCATGGTTAGTATCAATGTGTCGATTTAGGGGCGATCGCTGGTTAGAAGTTTTGCTATTACTACCAATGGCGGCTCCTGCTTATTTGCTGGCATACGTTTATACCGAATTTTTAGAATATTACGGTTTTGTTCAAACTGGTCTTAGACAGATTTTTGGTTGGCAAAATGTCTCTGACTATTGGTTTCCAAATATTCGCTCTTTAGCAGGGGCAGCTACGCTTTTAATTTTAGTTTTGTATCCCTACGTTTATTTAGTGGCGCGGGTAGCATTTTTAGAGCAGTCAGCTTGCACGTTAGAAGCCAGTCGTAGTTTGGGTTGCAACCCTTGGCAAAGCTTTTGGCGTATAGGATTACCTTCCGCTCGTCCTGCCATTATTGCTGGCTTATCGTTAGCACTGATGGAAACGCTCAATGATTTTGGCACTGTGGAGTTTTTTGGAGTTCAAACTTTTACTACAGGTATATATCGAACTTGGTTTGGGCTAGGAGATCAAAAAGCGGCGGCTCAACTGGCAACGGTTTTGATGTTATTTGTGTTTGGCTTGGTTTTAATAGAACTATATTCGCGTAAACAGGCACGTTATTTTGCGATCAAAAAGTCAGGTAATGCTAGTAAATATCAACTTAAAGGCATTAGGGCGGCGATCGCCATATTTATTTGCCTAATTCCCATAGTTTTAGGATTTTTGTTACCAGTTGGACTACTGATCCAAATGGCGGTAAGTCAAGGTAGCTCTATATTTAATGAAAGTTTTTGGCAAATATTAACCAATACCCTAGTTTTAGCAAGCATTACGGCAGGTTTAGGAGTCGTGTTAGCAGTGATCCTTGCCTACGGTAAAAGGCTAAATCCCCATAATCTATTTGTAAGTATTCCTGTAAGGCTTTCCGCAATGGGTTATGCCATACCAGGTTCGGTGATTGCCGTAGGCGTTTTAGTATCGATGGGAGCATTTGATAACAGCCTCGATCTGTGGATGCGCCAAAATTTTAATATTTCCACGGGCTTATTGATCAGTGGCACGATCGCCGCCTTGATCTTTGCTTATCTAGTCAGGTTTCTTGCCGTTTCTTTTAATACAGTTGAGGCGAGTCTAGTCAAAATCAAACCCCATTTGGATGATGCCGCCCACAGCTTAGGCTATAACTCTACCGATACTTTGCTTAAAATCCATGCTCCGATTATGTCAGGAGGCTTGATTACGGCAATGGTACTGATTTTTGTGGACGTGATGAAGGAATTACCTGCGACCTTAGTTATTCGTCCTTTCAATTTTGATACTTTAGCGGTAAAGGTGTATCAGTATGCTTCGGATGAGCGCTTAATTGAGGCTGCGGCTCCAGCGATCGCCATTATTGCAGTGGGAATATTACCCGTAATTTTACTCAGTTGGCAGATTAGGTTAAACGACCACTAATCAATTGACAAGCTCAAATAATCAGGTCAAATAACAAGGTTAAATAATCAGTTCTCCCGCCGTCATTAATGTTCGTCTAGTGAGAAGATCTTCCGTGGCAAATAGTTCGGTAGATGCTAACCCACAAGCACGGGTAATTTCTGGCATTGCGGCTAAGTGTAAAGCTCCTAGTCGGGCGATCGCCCCATCTAAAGTAGTAGTAAACACCACATCTAGTCCAGCTTCTATAGCAACCTTTGCGGCTTTATGGGCAGTGAGAATCCCACCTAAAGCCATTGGTTTTAAAATTACAATACTCGCGGCTTTGGTTTTAATTACCTGTTCGAGTCCTTCCATATTTTTAATCGATTCATCGGCGGCGATCGC
>CAZLKI010000114.1:4015-8866 GCA_964560035.1 uncultured Synechococcus sp. | reverse complement strand
ACCAGCTATTTTCAATGAATAACTTGACGCTCGAAACAAACGATAGTAATGACTAAAAATATCTATACCTTTATCTAGCAATTCCTCTATTTCAGTTGCAGATAGAGGATTTTCTTCTAATTTATCAATTTTACCAAGTGAGACTTTTGCCCCACGATGAGCAATCGTACAATTTCTCCAAATCAAGAGTTTCTCAACGGCTAAATTATGACTTGCATATTTAATATCTTCTTCAAGTTTTTCTAATGAAGGCACTCTATCACTTTGAGCCAAAGAATCAACAAATTTATTCTCCTTAAGGCGATCCCGAAAATGCTGCTCATCGAATAAATGTGGATTCAATTTGATTGTATTGAGAAGACTTAATACGCTCAGACTTGACTTTTCTTGATCATAAAATCTACACAACCTAAGTATTTTTGCATCATGCAAAGCATTTAAGGTGAGATTCCAAAATGTATTTGATTGGTCGAATACTTCAACATATTGTTTGGTCTCAGTAGCAATATTGCAGTAGAGTAAATGATAATCCATCGCTGCAAAAATATCTTTTCCTAATTCATCCAACAGCTTCTCTAGCTCTTCCCCATTCTTTATTGTGATTCCCATAAGGCTAAATTATAAAATTCCTAAATGAGTAATTTGAAAGAAGCTAATACTAAATCTGGCATTTCCCATCAACATTAATCTGATGTAAATTGTCATTCCCCAATTTTATATCTATCTGCAAAAGCCAACATTGCATCTAATTGGGAATCCATTAACAGGCATTTTTCCAAATACTCAATATCCAGATCGGGCAAACCCAAACCACCCTGCATCCCCACATAATCCCCATCCTGTAAGCAATAAATTCTAATCTTTCCCTCTTCCCAAAACCAAACTTCAGGAACAGCTAACAATTGATACTTTCTGAGCTTGGTTACGTTACTCTTGTACCCCATCACCTCGATACACAGGTCAGAAATATCTTTTCCTGTCTCAAAATTATAGGATAAATCTGCCTGAAATTCTGTAAGTCCCTTTAACTGCACCTCATCACTGGCATCCAAAGGCATCCAATCATTAGGAGTACGAGTTACATCATGTCGCCGATCTAAGAGAGCCTTATGCAAAGATTTTTGAGAAGTGTCAGCATCTAAATGGAGCTTCAGTTTAACTATGAACCGACTGTAAAGCTTGTTCAGATGCGATCGCTATATCAATCTGTTCTTTATTTAACTCATAGAATTTCAACGCTTCATTTACCTGAACTTCAGATAGATCGTATTCATCAGCAATTTGAGCGGCACTCATACTCCATTTGTGAGCAGCAATCGCCAATGTCTGCACCCTTACTCCTGTTCCCTTAAGCACTGGAAAAATCTGTTCACTTGCCCCTTGTCGATAAGTTATATAAGAAAGCGAAGCTTTGAGAGTACTGACTTTTTCTGTGACAGCCCATAGCACAAATTGATCGAGCGAAATCCCTTGGCTCTCTGCTAATTGTTCGACTTCATGCTTTAAGCGATCGGGTAAATTTAAAGCGTAGGCTGTCATAATTTATGCCATTAAATTTATTTCTAAAGTTAAACAGAATCATAGTATTAGTCAAAAATTATACAGTGACATGATTTACTGTTAACTCCAGAATTTTATTCTCCAAATTTTTAAACAAATTCATCTCTCTCTCATTTGTCCTATTTAAAAACTTCGGCAACCAATACATAGCTTTGTTAACCTTCTGCGGTTGCTCAATCAGCTTTCCTTCAAGAACATTAATCACATATCGCATTCCCAAACGCGGAACTAGATACTTCAGCCAAACTTCAATCTCACTAGCATCCGCAACTTCTAATCCTCTTCCCAATAAATCTTGAAAATACTTTTTACTTCTCAGCGTAGAATTAGCCAACTTCAGAGCTTCAATAATATCTTTCTCTAGAAACGCGCAAACCTTTTGAAACTGTTCCTCTTCCGACAGATTCATCAAGACTGGAGAATTATTTTTAAGATTTAATTGGCTCGTCATGATCGTGTTCCTAATCTATCTACATTCCTAAACTTATCAAACTTTTAAAACGCCCCGACTGAATCAGAGACTCAGGTAAACCAGCATTTTCTCTAGCAATAGCAGGAGGACGATAGTGACCAGACTCATTAGTCCATTTCCGCAAAATCCCACGATTCGTCCGTCCTGAAAAATAGAGTCGTCCCGCATAGTCCACATCGCGACCCATCGCCAGATCGACATGACCAATTAAGCTACTTCCTACTTTAGCATTAGCTCCACGGATAAAGACAACGCCTTCTTGAGTGACAAAATTATAGACACCTGACGCAGTGCGGCTTTTTTGATTTGACATCACCTCTCTCCACTTTCCACCACAATAAACCAATCTCGACCTTTGAATAATTTTGGGCAAATCCTCTGAGAATAAGTTAGGAAATTTTAAAGTTGGCATTAACCAATCTTGTACCTATCTGCAAAAGCCAACATTGCATCTAACTGAGAATCCATTAATAGACATTTTTCCAAATGCTCAATATCCAGATCGGGCAAACCCAAACTACCTTGCATCTCTAAATAATCCCCATCCTGCAAGCAATAAATCCTAATCTTTCCCTCTTCCCAAAAACAAACTTCAGGAACGGATAACAATTGATACTTTCTGAGCTTGGTTAGATTGCCACTGGTAACTACCACTTCAATACAAAAATCTGAAATCTCCTTTTCTGAATCAAAGTTATAGGATAGATCTGCTTGAAACTCTGTACGTCCTTTAACCGATTGGGTACATGCTCCTGTAGATATAAAACGAATCCGTTTGAGCATAAAATATTGCCCCAATAGCATTCCCAGCAGGGTACAGATCATTTCATGTAATCTTCCAATACCCACAATTTCTAATACTCCTTCACAATAAATCAGACGAATGCCATCAATTTCAACAAAAGCAGATTCCAGAGTTTTGAACTGCTCCCACGTCACAAACTGTTTAATGAAATATTGATTATCAGCCTTGACTTCAGATTGGATCATGGCACTTACAACTTAGTTTAATGATTTTATCTTTGTCTTTATTTCAACGATACTTGAACAGACTTAGGAGATATAGATATTAAAGTAGCGGCTAATTCGCTAGCGCACCATTAAACTGGGTTGAATTTCTAAAACTATAAAGATGGCTAAGATAATTGCGGGGAGGCGATCGCTTGATTTAAGTCTTAAGCAAATTAACTTATGCTTTATTTAGCAATCCTGTCGGAGGTGCAAGATCTCTATTATTCCCAAACCCTAATTCTGGGGGCATTTCATCTAACTTGGGTATGGTAATTTTTACAATTAATTTAGGACTGTTATATATCTGTAGAAATAAATATAGATTTAAATCTATTAAAAATTTAGAATAATAGAGCTTTTAACCTAAATCTTAAAATGACGAATAATATCCGCTTGGGCTTTGCAGGGGCGATCGGTAATACTCCTTTAATTGAAATTAGATCGTTATCCGAACTTACTGGGTGCAAGATTTTGGGTAAAGCGGAGTTTCTTAATCCTGGGGGTAGCGTTAAAGATCGGGCTGCTTTATTTATGGTGGAGCAAGCTGAAAAAGATGGCAGACTCAAAGCAGGCGGCACCATTGTTGAAGGCACGGCAGGTAATACGGGAATCGGACTAGCTCTGGTGGCAAATGCTAAGGGTTATCGTTGTGTAATTGTCATGCCTAATAATCAGTCGCCCGAAAAAATAGATTTATTGAATACTTTGGGTGCAGAAGTTGAACTGGTTGAGCCTGTGGCGTTTAGTAATCCCAATCATTTTTATCACACTGCCCAAAAGCGATCGCAAGCTATAGATAATGCTTTTTGGGCTGACCAATTTGAAAACCTAGCAAATTCTGAGGCACACTATCAAACTACGGCTCCCGAAATCTGGCATCAAACAGGCGGGGCGATCGATGGCATAGTCATGTCTTCAGGAACGGGCGGTACTATTGGCGGCGTGACAGCCTATTTAAAAGAGCAAAATCCGCATATTGCTAGCTATTTAATCGATCCTCAAGGTTCTGGGCTGTATAACTTTATTACAGAAGGGATCTTCAAAGCTAAGGGTAGCTCTATTACTGAAGGAATTGGCATTAATCGCGGGACGGCTAATTTTTATCGTGCCAAGCTAGATGGAGCATTTCAAGGGAGTGATTTAGAAGCGATCGAGATGGCACATTATCTACTCAAACATGACGGTTTATTTTTAGGCAGTTCGGCGGCGTTGAATGTGGTCGGGGCAGTAAAATTAGCGCGAAAGTTAGGTAAAGGTAAGGTAATTGTGACGATTCTCTGTGATGGTGGTGGCAGATATCAAAGCCGAATGTTTAACTCGCAGTGGTTGGCAGAAAAACAATTAACCCCAACTGGCAATATTGATAGTATTTTGGGCTGAATATTGATTCTAGAAGATCGGCTAAACTAACAATAACCAATTTTGATTATGGCTATGAACGCAATTACTGAAGTAGATTTAAGAGAGATTCGCGACCTGATTCTCAGCTTAGATCGCAAGATCGAGTCAGTAGACAAAAAAGTAGAGGTGTCATTAGTCCATATAGATGGGCTAGAAAAGCAAATTACTGATACGCGCATCTCCTTAGAAAAACAAATTACTGATACTCGTACCTCGTTAGAAAAGCAAGTTATTGAAACTCGTAGCTCTTTAGAAAAGCAAGTTATCGAAACTCGTAGCTCTTTAGAAAAGCAAATCGCTGATACCCGTACGTCTTTAGAAAAGCAAATTAGCGAAAATCGTGTCTCTCTCGATAACCGACTGAATATTACTACGATTGGATTTTTGAGTATTGTCGGAATTTTGGT
>CAZLKI010000114.1:0-3915 GCA_964560035.1 uncultured Synechococcus sp. | reverse complement strand
ATAACCGACTGAATATTACTACGATTGGATTTTTGAGTATTGTCGGAATTTTGGTTACAGGAATGCTGGGTTTCATTGGGAAGGTTGTCTTCTTCCCAACACAGGTTTAGGCTTTTTATTTTAGTCAGGATAAAGTATAAATACCCATCACCGCTACAGAAACGCTTAAGATTGCAACTACAATGAGTAAATTAACATAGCTTCATAAATGTATTGATTTTTATTAATTATTGTGATTAATCAAACAAAGTCTCAAGCTGAGTCTGTATTTAAACGTAAGTTCGATCTGGAACTATGGGCGATCGCCACAATCTACTTTGTCCAAGGGGCAATGGGGTTAGCGCATTTATCAGTTAGTTTCTTTTTAAAGGATCAGCTAGGACTTAGCCCCGCTCAAGTTGCATCTCTAGTCGGAATTGCCATGATTCCTTGGACGATTAAACCTTTGTATGGAATCATCTCTGATAGCTTTCCCATTTTTGGTTATCGGCGGCGACCTTATTTAGTCCTTTCAAGTTTACTAGGGACGATCGCTTGGATCTGTATGGCAACAGTGGTAGATTCGGCTAAGTCTGCCATGATTATGATTGGACTTGCCTCGATGGCGATCGCTTTTTTTGATGCCATTATTGATGCCTTAGTAGTGCAAAGAGCTAGGTTGGAACCCGAAGGCGATGCTGGTTCGCTTCAAGCTTTTACATGGGCAGCGATGTCAGTCGGCGGAATTACTTCAGCTTATTTCAGTGGCTATTTACTAGAACATTGGGGTGCAAAATTTGTATTTGGTGTGACTGCAACTTTGCCTTTACTTGTAACTATGGCAGCCTTTGCGATCGCCGATCCACCCGTAACTGAGAATATAAATCTCCTCGAAAGTAGTAAGCATCAGTTAAAGCAGTTGGTAAAAGCCTGTACCAGCAAGCAAATCTGGCTACCCATGCTATTTATATTTTTATGGCAAGCAACGCCTAGTGCTGATACGGCATTTTTCTTTTTTACTACTAACGAGCTTAAATTTAATCCAGAATTTTTAGGAACAGTGCGCTTCTTTACCAGTTTGGCAGGTTTAGCGGGGGTGTGGATATTTCAGCGATTCCTCAAAGAAGTCCCCATGCAGCGTATTTTTCTGTGGACGACAATTATTTCTTCAGTGCTAGGCATGACCAGTTTGATTTTAATTAGCCATGTAAATCGTAGTTGGGGTATCGACGATCGCTGGTTTAGTTTAGGAGATAGTTTGATTTTGACTGTAGCGGGTCGAATTGCCTATATGCCTGTATTGATTTTGGCAGCGCGGCTTTGTCCAGTCGGGATAGAGGCTACACTTTTTGCCATGTTAATGTCGGTGATGAATTTGGCGGCGTTGTGTTCGTCTCAATTAGGGGCAGGTCTAACCTATTTATTGGGAGTGACAGAGGTAGATTTTAGAAATTTGGGATTGTTAGTAGCGATCGCTAATCTTAGTAATCTTCTACCCTTGCCCTTATTAAATTGGTTGCCCAATGAGAAAGTAGTCGCACTGAGCTTAGAACCAACAGATTTAGAGCCAATAAATTCTGAATTTATCCTAGAAATAGCCGAGCCAACTTTGATATCCAAGTCATAATTCTCAAAGTTTGAGGATCGGGCTTAAAGGACTGGCTTAAGAAACTCTAAATTTGGATTTAGTAGGAATAAAATTTTTTTAATAATTCTAATTCGATCACTGTGTTAATTATTTTAATTAGAGTGGCAAAATAGAGGTCATGGTTCAAAATCAAAAGCCTAAAGGATCGCGATATGTCACTCAAAGCTGGAAAGGAAGCATTAGCAAATAAAAGATACACTGAGGCGATCGCGATTTTATTAGAGTATTGTCAAGATCTAAGATCTCAAACTCAAGAACTAGCTCAACAACGTCAATATATTCAAGCCCAAATGTGGTTGGCTTCCGCCTATCAGCACACAGGAAGAGCCGATAAAGCGATCGCTATCTGTGAAAAATTTATAGATCACGGCGATCCTCACGTGCAAACATGGGCAATTCAAGCATTAAAAACGGCAAACCTCGACCTCTTATCTTCGCCATCGGAGCAACCCGCCGTAAGTTCGGTGATCAAATCTAAGCCCAATCGTTATCGCAAACCCAACGTCACATTATCGCTAGAACCGTCTACCCAACTGCTATTTATCTTATCGATGATCGGCACGATTTGTTTGATTCTTGGCATGGTTATGGCGGCGTTTTTGGGGCTAATCAGCATAATTACCGTGACTTTGACTACAGGATGGTTATTTGTGGCAATGGGGGCTACGGCGATCGCTGGCACGATTTTATTTTTTATGGCTCCTTGGCTGATCGATATTACGCACAAACAGTTTTATCGCACTCAGTGGATTACCCTCGCCGATCTCGAACCTAAAGCCCCCGAAGCGGTAGCGGTAATCGAAGGATTCTGCGAAGCTCATAATATGGATATCCCCAAAATCGGTTGGGTTGAAGATGATAATCCTGCCGTCTTTTTGTATGGAGTTCTGCCTAACTCTACCCGATTAATTATCAGTCGTGGTTTATTTAATATTCTTGATGATGAAGAAATTGCCGTAGCGATCGCGCATCAATTAGGTCGAGTGGCGAATTGGAGTTTTTCTGTAGTTACCTTTGTTACTGCCCCTAGCCAAATAATTTATTTAGTTCATGTGTGGCTTAGTAGAATTGGATTTAAGGTCAAGGTGGCGAAACACTTGTGGCAATTGCTGGCAGCGATCGCTCTGATTTTATATCGACTATCTAATTATTTGATATTTGGAGTTAGTCGTTCTAGCGTTTATGTCGGCGATCGCTTTGCGGCTGAGGTTACAGGCAATCCCAACGCTATGTCAAGAGCTTTGGCTAAGATGGCAAGAGGTTTGGCAAACTACACCCAATTAGGTCAAGCACCCAGCCGTCTTTTAGAATCTAGTTTGAGCTTGGGTAGTTGTGATTATCGAACTTCTAGCAGTGTGGGGATTGTATTTCAAATTCTCTATGCAGGCTATTCGGAGATGTCTCAGAAAAACTTGTATAAAGTGTTTTTATGGGATTTATTTAATCCGTGGGCGATCTGGATCGAGCTACATTCACCCCAGCCTTTAATTGGTAAGCGCGTCAAAGCTTTAACCGCCTATGCCCATCAATTGGGATTAACCGAAGAGTATGAGTTTAGCCAATTGATCGATGATGGAAAATCTTTAAACTCGCGGCTTTTGCATAAAAACTTTATAGGCGATCTGATCGTTGAAACTGCACCCTATACTTTTGTGGCGATTGGTTTAGGTATTGGTTGGGGATTTTATTGGCTTTACAATACTTGGCTGCCTTTAAGTCTGATCGCGATCGGCTCTGGTATTGGCAATATGCTGCGAGGTAGTCTGAGATATCCAGATTATGCCAAAGTTACATCGACTAATCTAGTTAATTTATTAATCGATCCCTATGCCAGCCCGCTCAGAGGCAAACCCGTTCAAGTACCCGGAGAATTAGTAGGCTATACCGTCAGCGATTTACCCGACTACGATTTAAAGCTAGAAGACCAATCAGGTATAATCCGCCTTAATTACGTGCTGGATTTCAAGACATTTTTTGCCGACCCCGCGATTATGTTGCGAAAATTAGAAAACCTAGTTGGGGAGAGCGTTCTAGCTACAGGATGGTTTAGACGAGGGAATATTCCAGTTTTAGATGTATCGGTGATTCAGCCAGTTTTACGCGATCGCCATTCCACTCCTCTAAATAGCTATCATCAGCTTTGGAATAATCTTTTAAGTGCGATCGCCGTTTTAGGTGGACTAACCTTACTTGCCGCTACTTCATTATTTTAATTAGTGTTTTATATTCATCATGCGATCGCTTATTAGCTTTGAGATGCGACTTGTAATCAAATAGGCGTTAATTAT
>CAZLKI010000113.1:0-8908 GCA_964560035.1 uncultured Synechococcus sp. | reverse complement strand
TAGTTAGAAAACGACGTTGGCTATTGCTTATAGTTGTATATTTTGCTAAAAAAGTCGAACGAGATTTGCCTGATACTGACTGGACGATATCTTTGACTGCACCACTGGTGTTGCTGCTGGAGAGGCGGTAGGTTTTTTCAGAATCATTACCGCGAAAATCATTAAGGGCAGTTAGATAACTATCAACAAAATTTTCCACTAACTTTTGGCGATCGCTAGAGCTAAGCCCATTTTCCTTAGCGGCAAGAACTATACTTACTGCCATACGGCGCACATCCCAAACGTAAGAGCCAAAATAGCCTTCATCAAAATCAGTAGTGTCAAATACATCATTACCGCTACTATCACGAAAGCCACCAAGATTTTGTAAGTGCATATCACCCTCTATCCATACGGTCGAAGTTGCGCTGTTCATGTATTTGGAAGCAGGAAATAGCGAAGTATTCACCATATCTTTATAGAAAATATGAGCAGTACCGCGAAAAAAGGCGAAGGGATTAACTGCCATTTTGGACATTTTGGTCGCAACTTCACCTGATAGCTGCGTAGCAAGGGGATGGTTAAAGTTATAAAGCTCCTGAGTCACAAATTTAGAACGAGGAACAGAAGCCTCAACTGCTTTAACAGAAATTATCTGTGCTGCTGTAATTGTCATACTAACTAACATTAACCAACGTATAAATTTCATAGCTTTTTCCCTTTACCCAAATTTTCACCACACCTTAAATAGTTTCCAGATTTTTGAGGGACATAACAAAGTCTTGTTTAAGATATGGTTAATAGCAAATTTATTAACAAAAAAAAGAAATAAAAAAGGAGGCGATCGCTCCCAGATTTCTATTCAATTTCTATTTATTCAATTAGTTGATTAAAATTCTAACTATTTTCTAAGTATTTATTTTAAAGAGAGCGCATTAAGCTAATTAAACCTTGGTCGGCACCGTACTCAATCACCAACAATAGTACAAATCCAATCATGGCGAAGCGACCGTTCCATTTTTCGGCAAATTCTGTGAAACCAACTCTGGACTCTTCGTCTACATATACAGGAGGCTCGTAGGCAAAGTTGTTTAGTAAGCCACGGTCATCGACGATTGTTGTGCGTTGTGCCATTTTATTAAATCCTTATGTTTTAATTAAGTTTATGTAAACTATTGTAACAAACTCTTGCTTCGATGTAAAGCGATCGCTCAGGATTTACTCAAAAAAATAATTCAATCAAACTAAATTTTTAACCTAGATTAAAGTATCGCCAATCTTAGCGCCATCATGGTAAGCCGCAAATAAAACTGATGTAGTCTTACCCCAAGCGATCGCCCCGTTAACATCCAAACAAATTGCGCCAAAATCTCGTTTTCTATTCTCACCTTCAGCAAAAGATTTATCCACCGCCGCTTGTAAGCTCATGCCATCCGTAACTCTGATTGCAATTTTTGCCGCCAAACATTCATCAATAATATCTTCACCCACACCTGTACAACTGACTGCCGCCTGTGCCGTGGCATAATTTCCTGCGGGCATTGCCGAATCGCTAACTCTACCAATACGCTCAAACCCTCGTCCCCCAGTGGATGTACCCGCACAAAGACGACCATTTCGATCCAAAGCCACTACGCCAATTGTTCCCATTGCCACATCTGCCATTTTGCGAGAAAAGTTGGTTTTACGTTCTTCAATCCATTCCATTAAACGCTGATCGGTTAAGGGATTATAAACTGGTACACCTAGTTCTCGGATTAGTTCCACCGAGCCATAGTCTGACAGCACCCGATCGTCAGAGGTTTGTAACGCCTGTGCTAGATAAATCGGATTTTTAACCCCAGCCGTATTAATTACGCCGCTAAAACTTTGGCGATCGCCATCCATAATTGAAGCACTCATGCGAATTTGCCCATCAGACTGCAAAACTGAGCCTGTACCAGCATTAAACCGAGGATCATTTTCTAGGAGTTCACAGCCTTTAACTACGGCGGCGATCGCACTTTCCCCATTTAATAGCATTGGGTAAACTGTATTAATTACAGCATATAAAGACTCGCGGACTTGTTCTAAGCTTCCCTTACTTTCAACTGTATTACCTGCCCCGCCATGAATAATTAATTTGGGTTGAATCGCCATATTTACTTGATTAATTAGATTTAAGTCTAGGTTACAGCAATTCCAAACTTAAAATAGGGAGTAAGGCAGCCTTCTTGCTTGATTACTTAGACTTTTTCTTTAAAATCTTGCGACCGAGTCATAAACTACCCAAAATAGCTACTCCACCAATAGGACTAAACTCAAAGGGAACTGGTGTGACTGCGGTAGCGTTAATTTGGAAAGAGTTGAAAAAGCTACTCGACTATAGAACGCACCATTAAAGAAACCTATTTGGTAGTCGTTATTAACTATGCCAGCAATTCCTGTGGGTGTAATAGTTGGGTATTTACTGACTAATCATAACTACCAGAAGTGGCAATTGATCTTCTCAATATAGGTTCTCATAATAAGGTTTATTAACAACCTGTGTTCTGAAGTTTAGATTTGGATTGAAATCTCAATAGTTCAGTTTTTTCTTTTTCCTTTCTCATTTATCCTTAAAGTTATGACAGACGCTGAGTTGTTGGAGATAATCGCAAGAGCCGATCGCAAAGACTGGACTGAACTCGATCTGTTAAGGGAAAATATTTGGGCAGATCGCGCAACTAAAAAGATTATAAAATATGGTTGCATCTGAAGTTTTTGCAAGATAGGGTTAAAGCAATAACAATTTTAGAAATAGCTGTGAGTAAGATGCAACAGTTACCGATAGATCGCCAGCAACAGGTATTGAAATTTATTGAATTTCTCACATTTGAGTTAGGCGATCGCCAAGTTAATCAAGAAACTGAAAACCTAACAGCAAAAAAAACTGGAAGTTCTCCTCACGATTTACTAAAAAAATGGGAAGGTACGGTTGAAGTGGAGTAGATGATCTTTCCTATAACGAAAAATATATGGAAGGATATGGTCAGAAATGAGTCAGCATATAATTCTTGATTATGGTAGTAGAAACATTGGGGTAAATCATGATTACGTTTGAAAATGCTCTGGATGCGGTTAGTCAACTATCTTTAGACCAGCAGGAAATGCTGATAGATATAATTAGAAAGCGAAATACTGAGTTACGCAGGAAGCAAGTTCTTGAGGAATGTCGTGAGGGTTTGGTGGAATATCGCTCTGGTGTACTTAAGCCAATGACGGCTGAAGAGGCGATCGCTAATCTGTACAGTTAGTTATTTGGATGAGTCAGAGGAAGCATGAGAAAGCTTGTCTTGACTTCTAAGTTTAAAAAAAATTGTAAGATGCTATCGGGTAATGTCACCTTATTAAAAATAAATTTATGGACGACGCTACTTTAATTAAACAAGTAATTCAACAAGCTCTGCAGCTTGATTTTATAGAAAGGATTCATTTGATTGATGTTTTGTGGCATAGCCTTGATTCGTCAGATCGTGAAGCAATCGATTTGGCTTGGTTGCGTGAGTCTCAAAGTCGTTTAACAGCCTATCAGTCTGGTCAGATACAGGCAATTGATGGACAAAAAGGTTCTCGCTGAGATTCAGAACCTGCTTTGAATTATGATGGTTTGAGATGTTAGTTAACAGATCGAGGAATAACGAAAAGCGATGAATCAGCAAAAACTTCTATCTCGAATTTCGATTAATCCAAATATATGTTTTGGGAAACCTTGTATTCGCGGTCATCGGATTTGGGTTTCTTTAGTGCTTGATTTTTTGGCTAGTGGAATGACGACTCTTGAACTGCTTGAAGAATATCCGCAATTGCAGGTGGAAGATATTTATGCTTGTATTGCTTATGGTGCGGAAATGTCGAGGGAGCGTTATATTGATATTCCATTGGAGCAACCTGCGTGAGACTGAAGTTAGATGAGAATTTGGGCGATCGCGGTATTACTCTTTTACGACAGGCAGGACATGATGTGGCAACTGTTGTGGAGCAAGGTTTGGAGTCGGCGGCTGATTCGGTTTTAATTAGGGTCTGTCATACTGAGAATCGATGTTTAGTGACGCTCGATTTAGATTTTAGCAATCCTTTACAGTTCAATCCTCAAGAGTATAGTGGTATTGCCGTATTAAGATTGCCGCCTAGAGCGAATCCCCAAGATTTGCATGATGCGATTCTGACTTTGATCGGTGGATTGAAACGCGAAGATATAACTGGTAAGCTGTGGATAGTGCAACGTGGGCGTATTCGTATTTATCAACAGGAAATTAATGATGATTAGTTTTTTAATTCTGTCCAGTCGAAATGTAAAGTCCTAGCTAAAAACTCTCATTTTTCCTTCTTTCTTTCTACTTCTTCCTTGAACCTATGACAGACGCAGAATTGTTGGAGATAATCGCACAAGCAAAGCGCGAGGACTGGACGGAACTCGATCTGTCGGGACAAGGTATTAAAGCTATTGCACCAGAGATCGCCCAACTCGCCAACCTCCAGACGCTTAACCTCTCACAAAATCAAATCAGCATCATTCCCGATGCGATCGCTCAACTATCTAACTGATGTTACGCAGAACAATTTGATTCGATCAACGGTTTAAGTAGGGTTGTACTCAATGAAATCTTTAAACCTTGTGGTATTTGCCTCTTTGAGACTACGTTACTGCAAGAAATTCAGACTTCTGCGTAACATGAGTTAGTAGCTGAAAGTTTTTGTCTGCAAGATTGCAGATGTCTATTGGTAAGCGTTCGTAGCAAGTCCAGAAACTAGATGCTGTTTTATGTTTCACATGGCTTTTGTTTTTCCTGCTTGATGTTCGGCAAGTGCCGCATCGATTAGAAAATCTAGTTTTCCTGAGTTGGAGTCAGCTTCGATTTTCTTATCCCAACGTGCTCGATCGAATTCGAGAAACCATTCACGTAGTTTTGAGAAAGAGTCATCATCTAGTTCTGCAATATGTTGTTCTAATGTCTCTACTTGAATCATTTATTTTCCTCAAGTGCTTCAGTTTGCTAATTGTATCATGTCATTTTTTGCGATCGCCTCTCACAAACTCAAAACCACATCGATCGTAAACCAATCTAACTGAAAGTGCGATCGCCTCAGATTCACCAACAAGCGATCGTAAGTTTTCTAATACAGATAAAAAGATAACGAGAAGGCGATCGCTTATCATAATCAACATCCTCAAGCAAGAGCGATCGCCTTTATCCCAATCATTGCGATATTACCAATTTGCTACAATCAACAAAACAAATACATTAATCACTATGTATTCCACACAGAATCAACAACTCCTAGAAGCCATCGCGCAGCTTAGCGAACAGCAAATCCAGATTGTGCTGCAATTTGTGCAGAGACTACAACCCATAAAGAATTCTAATCCAACTTCTATTCCATTCGATCCCCTAGCAAACTTTGTCGGAGCCGTAAATCACTGTAACCTTGCCCAGCAAATTGACGAATCTCTCTATGAATAATGGCATATTTATTGATACATGGGGCTGGCTTACCCTAAACGATGCAGGAGAACGCAGACATAAAGAAGTTACAAATTTATATCAAACCTCGATCGCCCTGAAAACACTCATCTACACCAGCACATTTGTCTTGGATGAGACATTTACCTTATTTTTTAAGAGACTCAACTCCTTTCAAGCCCAGCGATCGATGCTTCAATTATCCCAAGCATTTTCCACAGATCGATTCCAATTGATCCAAATTGATGAATTTCGCTTTACCCAAACCCAGATGCTGCCGATAAAGTACTTTGATAAGCCGCAGATCTCCTTCACAGACCTAACCTCAATGCTAATCATGCAAGAGTTAAATATCCAGCGAATATTGACTGAAGATGCCCATTTCACACAAGTAGGATTAGGATTTCAACTTGAACCAGCACCTTAAAAGCGATCGCCCATCATAATCAACATCCTCAAGCAAGAGCGATCTCAATTATTCAGTGATGAAGCGATCGTCTAAATAATGGTTGTCCACAACGGTGAAACCCCTACTGGGGGACAGTCTCACGTTGTTGTTTAGCACTACCTAATGTAGATACCGCTTTGGTAAGAATGTCAGCATTAGTAATAGGAAGTTCGGTAATTACTTTAGATACTGATTTTAGAATTTACCGCAAGCATCGCAATCAGGAAATCCTTATAATTATTCGTGGTGCAATCTTATGTGCTTAAAGCATTTTACCAAGTCTTGATTTGAGATTAAATTTGAGTTTAAGAACGTGATATATTTTGATTATGTATGTAAAAGCTCAGTTATTTCTCGGTCTATCAGTGATTGCGGCGATCGCTTTCGTTGGCTGTATTTTTGAACTATCTTCAGGCGAACCTGAATGGGGAAATGCACTTACTATTTCGATCCTAGCTGTCAGTTTACCTTTGACGATTATGACTTTTTTGCAAGCAGTCAAACTGGCTAAGAGTTCTATGAACGAATGAAAACCTATGACTGGCTGGTATTGGGTGGTGGGCTTACGGGGGCAGCATTAAGCTACGAACTGGCTGTTAATGGATTTTCGGTTTTATCGATCGAACAAGACCGAGATATTCAAGGCGCAACTCGTTATAGTTACGGTGGTATTCCTTACTGGTCGGGAACTACAGAATTAACGACACAACTGGCACGAGAAGGGATCGATCGTTATCAACATTTATCCCAACTTGGTATGGATTTGGACATTGATATTGAATATAGAAATATAGATTTACTGCTATCGATCGGGCTTAATTCCGACCCCAAAACTATTCGCTCTCAGTACGATCGCTTTGCTATCCAACCAAAACTTTTAGATGTTAATACTGCCTGTAAACTAGAGCCCATGCTCAATGCCGATGCAATTTCTGGAGCAATTCACTACAATCACGCGCACGTTAATCCCCAAAACTTAATTCGAGCATATCTAGCGGGTTTAATCCGTCATGGTGGCGAATTTTGCATCGATCGCGTGACTGAATTAAATAAAGAAGGTGTAAAAACACTTAAGTCTACTTACTATGGGCAGAACATAGCAGTTTGTGCGGGTGGATTGGGGCGATCGCTACTGAAAAATTCGGGCATATCCATTCGGCTCTATTTTACCCACGCGGCTGCGATCGAGACTATTCCTTCACCTTTAAAATTGCGCTCTTTAGTAATGCCTGCGATAACCGAGAGATTTGGGTTGGAATCTGAAGCTACTGTAAATGACGAACTTTGGAATGAGAGCGATTCGGAACTTTTACCGCCTTCGATTGATGCCGGAGCAATTCAGTTTAAAGATGGGAAATTACTCTTAGGACAGCTAAGTTTGGCACATACCAATCCCAATTTTTGTTACGACCTCAAGCAAAGTGAAAGCCAAATCCGCACCCAAGTTAGTAATATTTTGCCCGCGATCGCCTCTGTTTCTGGAACTTGTCACCATTGTCTTGTCGCTTTTAGTCACGATTCTCTCCCTTTAGTTGGAGCAGTTGCAGATAATATTCACATTTTTTCGGGATTCACCAGCCCATTTTTATACGTTCCCGCCCTTGCTAAGAGGTTTGCCGAATCTATAGTTAGAGGATTTAATCATGATGGCGATCGCTTGTTATCTCAACTATCCCCACATAGATTTTGATTATTTTTTAGATTCAGCGATCGCTTCACTCATCCCCAAATTCTCTGCACTGGATAAGCATCAAACTTTTTGTCTGCACTTACCAAAATAAGCGATCTCCTTATTGTTTGGGCTACGATCGTTCGATCGAATGGATCTTTATGTTCAGGCAAAAGAGGCAAACCAATATAGGTAACATTATCCTCAAATAAAATAGGCAACTCTTGGATGTTTAGAGTTTGCATATTAACCTGAATTGTTTCAAAAGATGTCAGAAGATTTAACTTGCCAATATTAACTTTAATTGCTATTTCCCAAATCGAGACAATACTGGCAAATATAAGTTCAGTTTCTTCGATTTTTTGTCTTGCAGATATTCGTAATCTTGCATCATTATTTAGAAACCAAAGTAAAGCATGGGTATCTAAAAAGCATAGGATTTACTTAATTCATATATGCCTGAAGTTCTGTTAAGGGCTCATCAAAATCATCTGCCATACTAATCATCCCTGCCATACTTCCTGCCTTGCGGTATGTCTTCTTAATATCATTATTTTCAACTGCTTCATGAGCATGAGAACTAGACGGATCAATTACCTTATTCAATAAATACTCTGCATAATGTAAAACCTCAATCTTGAGTGAATCTGGCATATTTACAAAAACTTTTAATACTTCTTCCTCCAAAGAAATCGTTGGAATTAATTGTTGGATTTTCTCAATATTTTGCGTCATTGTTGCTTCCCAAGGTTTTGCAGGTTGATTTTTCAAGTAATTATCATTTAATTGTGCAACGCCAAAACGTAACGGGTAGCCTCAAGGGTTGCCTCTATATCAGCATCAGTATGTGCCAACGAAGTAAACCCAGCCTCAAACTGCGATGGTGCCAAATATATTCCTTGTTCTAGCATTCCGCGATGAAACTTACTAAATTTCTGTAAATCACTGGTTTTAGCATCATCATAGTTATAGACTTGTTTATCCGTAAAAAATAGCCCAAACATTCCTCCAATTTGATTGCCCGTAGCCGCATGACCAGTTTCGTGAGCGATCGCCAGCATCCCATCCGCGAGTTTTTTTGTAGTGGCTTCTAGTTTTTGATAGGTTCCCGCTTGCTTTAGAATTTCTAGAGTTTTGATTCCTGCCGTCATTGCGATCGGATTACCAGAAAGCGTTCCCGCCTGATACATTGCCCCCGCAGGTGCTACCATTTCCATAATTTCACGGCGACCACCGTATGCTCCTACAGGTAGACCTCCACCGATCACCTTACCCAAACAAGTTAAATCTGGAGTAACGCCAAATCTTGCCTGTGCGCCACCATAGGAT